>JAYRVV010000330.1:0-1763 GCA_041918415.1 Bdellovibrionota bacterium
AAGATAAAATATTGCCCTCATCCAATGGATTTTTCATCGATGATAAACCAACGTAAATCAAATAGCACGCCCCCAATAAGCGAATGATTTCAAACATCAACTTTGAATTGGCCAACACAACTCCAACACCAATAAAAATGTACGTTAAATGAAAAATCACACCGACCGTGATGCCTAAACTCGTTAGCAAAACCGTTTTTCGATCATAAAAACTGTTTTTGATCGCCAACGCAAAATCCGGACCAGGACTGATCAGCGCCAAAACAAAAACCACAAACAAACCGCCTAAACCCATATCAAACGTACACCTGTTCCATCACAATCAATGCAACCGAAATCAAGGCGATCACATACATCATGATCGTCACCTGTTTTTTATAAAGCCAATAAAAAAGCACATGCGTGATAAAGCCCCATAAAATGCCCTGCGTGATTGAAAACGAAAGCGGTATCAAAACAATCGCCACAAAGGCCGGAAAACCATTGTAAGGATTTTGAAAGTCAATCTGTTTGATGGTCAAAAACATTTTATATCCGACATACACCAAGACTGGTCCGGTCGCATAAGGTGGAATCATGGCAACCAAGGGACCTATGAAAAAACAAGGTATAAAACACAAGGCTGTCACAACGGCACTTTTCCCTGTTTTGCCTCCCGCTTCAATCCCTGATGCGCTCTCAATGTAAGCTGTTCCGGAAGATGTACCAAACAAACCTGCAAAGAGTGTGGCCAAGGCATCCACCATCAAGCCTTGTTTTAAATTTTTTGGATCACCATTTTCATCCAACATGTCGCAGGCTTGTGAAACCCCAACAAAGGTTGATATTGAGTCAAACAAATCTGTAAAAAATATCGACACGATGGCAGGCAGCAAAGCCATGTTCAATGCAGCCCAGATATCCAATTTGAGAAACATCGTTTTAAAATCGGGCATTGAAAAAAAAACGTCAGGCACCATAACGGCACCGCTCAGTAATGAAATCAAGGTCACCACACATATCCCAAGCAAAAAGGAAAAAGGATTTTTTTGATGTGACAAATAAATCATGAGTCCAAGGCCCAAAAGACCCAACCAAACGCTTTGATCAAAATGGGCCAATTTAATGATGGTGTTGGGATCCGATGTGACAAATCCCATGTTCTTAAGCCCTATGAAGCAAATGAACAGCCCAATGCCGACAGCTGTGGCCAACCTTAAGTCTTTGGGAATGGCTTTGACTATTTTTTCCCGAAGCGGCGTGATCGAGGCCAGCACAAACAAAACACCTGACCAAAACACCACCCCCAGAGCCGTGGGCCAAGGCACCTGTTTACCCAACACAATGGTGTATGTGAAAAAAGCATTGATGCCCAAACCAGGTGCAACCGCGTAGGGCAGTTTCGCATACAAGCCCATGAGCAATCCCATGCAAACACAAAGCAAAACTGTTGCGGTGAGCACCCCCTGAAACGTCATTGAAGTGCCTGGGCTTGATAGTATGGATGGGTTGACGACCACGATGTACGACATCGTCAAGAAAGTGGTGACCCCACCAATCCAATCGCTTTTTTGAATCATGGTTTTTACTCATAATATGCTTTATCAATCTATGCAACGAACTAGACTTGCCAAGTCCACATAAAAGCGCTAAAAGGCAATTCCTTAAGGAGTCGACATGGAAAAAGTTAAAAAAAATAAAGAAAATACAATTTATAAAAAAAGATCCGGCCGATATGCAGTTCTTAGCAATCAAAATCAATGGCTAAAGGATAGGGATAAGAT
>JAYRVV010000331.1:0-1906 GCA_041918415.1 Bdellovibrionota bacterium
CCCTTCCGTACCGTTTAAGTTTTTCTGTCGGATCATCAAAGTCGTGCTGATGTTTTTGCCACAATGCTTGCCAGTTTTCTTGCTCAATCCACTGCGTGTTTTCTTCTAAAGATTCTTTGGGCTCTTGTTCTTTTTGTTTGGATTTTCCATCTTTTACTTTAAGGGTTGCAATGCTTCTTGATAGATCAAAGGTTTTATAAAATTCGGCATTGATTTTGATGAATTCTTTTTGTTCCTGCGGCACTTGATCGCCCGGAAAAATGGCCGATACGGGGCAAGCCGTCGCACAAGCGTCGCAATCGATGCAGGTTGCTGGGTCAATGTAGAGCTGAACCGATTCCTGATAGCCATGAATGCTGTCGGTTGGACAGGCCGATATGCACGCGGTGTCTTTTGTTCCAATGCAAGCTTTTCCAATCACGTAGGCCATGCAGGACTTTTAGCAAAGACTTTAATTCACGACAACATTTACATGCATTTTGCCCTTTCAAAGCCATGACGTCATGACGATTTGACCATTGATAATTAAGCAAAAATATGTCAAAAGCCTGTGGATGAAAATTGAAAACCAAAAGATGATGAAAGCGGCCATGTTTTATGGTGTGGGTGATGTAAGGCTTACACAAACCCCTGTACCCACCATCAATGACGATGAGGTCTTGATCGAAGTCAAAGCGGCCCTTACCTGTGCCAGCGATCTTAAAGCCTTTCGTCAGGGTCATCCGGTCTTGCTGGGAGATCAATACCCTAGCCCATTTGGACATGAATGCTCAGGTTTGGTTGCTAAAACGGGTAAAAACGTAAAACACATCAAGGTGGGTCAAAGGGTTGTGGCCGCCAATTCTGCACCATGTGATGAATGCGCCTATTGTAAAGATGAAAAACCTAATCTTTGCGATAATTTAGATCTATTAAACGGCGCCTATGCTTCATTCATCAAGGTTCCAAAGCGCATCGTTAAGCACAATTTATATGTTCTGGCCGATCATGTACCTTTTGAGCACGCGGCATTGACGGAGCCCTTGGCTTGCTCGGTTCATGCTTATGACAGTTTGATGATAAGACCAGGACAGACCGTGGCCATTTTAGGCTGTGGCATGATGGGGCTTTTGTTTCTGGCCTATGCAGCTGGACAAGGCGCTAAGGTCATCGCCATTGGTAAAAACGAAAAAAAACTCAGTTTGGCCAAAAAGCTTGGCGCTTACAAAACCATTCATGTTCAAGAACATTTAGATCCATTGAAAGAAGCGATCGATTTAACACCCGATGGAATTGGTGCCCATGTTGTGTTGGAAGCCATTGGTCAGGTTTCTTCTTGGGAAGATTCCATGCGCTTGGTTCGAAAAGGTGGCACGGTTTGTCTGTTTGGTGGATGCAAAAAAGGATCGCATTTTTCGATCGACACGCACAAGGTTCACTACCAAGAAATCACACTCAAAGGGGTTTTTCATCACACCCCAAAGCATTTTGCCAAAGCGCTTGATCTCATCACACGGGGTTTTGTAAATCCCAGTGATTTCATCGAAGGGTCATTGAGTTTAGAGGAATTGGGCGATTACTTCCAAGCTTCTTTGAACAAAAGTTTTTACAAAACAGTTGTGAGGCCATCATGAAAAAAGCATGCGTTTTAATTTTGATGTTTTTATTTTTTTCAGTTCACGCAAAAACACATGCCCATCAGATTCCAAAACATTTACCCAAAAGCATACAAAGCAAATTGATCGAAGCGCAGAATGCATTGTTGGCTTTACAGTCTGACTGTCATTTTCTACTTGCACTGTATGATCCCAAAAATGAAAACATTAAAATTAAAATGCATGCTTTTTTCATGATGGCCTCACGATTGTTTTGTAAAAACTTTTATTCAAAGAAGCTTGAAAGTAATCGCCCAATTCCTCTAAACTCA
>JAYRVV010000332.1:0-4235 GCA_041918415.1 Bdellovibrionota bacterium
CATACTTATGTTCCTCCTTGAATAACTTTTTTGATGATGTTGATGGCCATATCATTGTGTTGTTTTGAACCTGTGTTCATTCGAATGGCATGGTCCATTCCAAAAGCTTGTAACGGGCGAACCACCAAGCCATCTTGATAAACTTTATTTTTGATGTTGATGGCTTGCTCTGAAGAATCAAATAGAATGGTGATGAAATTGCTTGCTGATTTTTCAATGAAACGAAGACCCAAGGCCTTTAAACCTTGTTCAAAAAGTAAAAGACCATTTTTATTTTCTTCAAGCACATGATCCAAGTGCTTTTGATCATTCAGTGCCGCCATGGCAGCCGCTTGCGCCAAACGGGAAGGTTCAAATGTCATTTTAACTTTATAAAGAGATTGGATGAGATCATCAGGACCAAAGCCGTAGCCAATGCGTAAGCCGGCCAAACCAAAGGCTTTGGAAAACGTGCGAAAGACAAGCAAGTTTTCGTATTGAAAACTGTTTCCGTTTGGATAGTCTTTAAGATTCGAGGCGTATTCAAAATAGGCTTCATCGAGAATCACCAAGATGTGCTTGGGTACTTGTTGCATGAACAATTTAAAGTCATGATTGTTAAAATACGTTCCTGTTGGGTTGTTGGGATTGGCCAAGTAGATGATCTTGGTGTTTGGATCTATATTTTCCAAAACTTTTTTAAGATCAATTGTATGATGTGTTAAATCCACACACTTTACTTTTCGATCAAGTTTTTTGGCGTTCACCATCAATCCAATGAAGGTTGGGTATGGACAAACAATGTTTTCGTCTTTCTCACAAAAAGCCATTACGGCGTAAAGAATCAATGCATCCACTCCGCAGGCGCACATGATTTCAGTTGTTGGGCGATTGAGTTTTTTTGAGAGTACATCCAAAAGGTTAGGCGATTGAGGGTGTGGATACATGTTGATTTTGCTAAACTCATCCATCATCGCTTTAAATACAGAAGGGCTGGGGCCTATTAAGTTTTCATTGGATGATAATTTTGCAATGAAATCTTTTTGAAGTTCTTTGGTGATGTCCTCAAGTGGTTTTCCGGGCACGTAAGACTTAAGCGTTTGGATGTGGTTGTTTTCTTTGACCATCGAACTATAAATTCCCCCTTTTGGCCTGATCACGTTCAATCGACTCAAATAATGCTTGAAAGTTTCCTTTGCCAAAGCCCTGACTTCCATCGCATCTTTGTATGAATTCAAAGAAAAAAGAGGGTCTGTCTCCAATGGGTTTGGTGAATAACTGTAAAAGATACCCTTTGCCTGAAATGTCTTGTGTGTCACACAAAATACCCAACGATTCCAGATCATTAATGTTTTCTTTGATGTTGGTGTTTTTACTTCTTAAATCGTCATAGTAAGTTTTAGGTATCGATAAAAAATCAACGCCGTTTTGTCTTAAAGCGCGAATGGTTTCGATGAGATTGTCACAGGAAATGGCAATGTGCTGAACACCCGAACCTTGATAAACATCCAGAAACTCTTCAATTTGTGATTTTCTTAAACCGGGATAGGGCTCATTGATTGGGTTTCGAATATTGAAGTTCGATGTGCGCACGACTTTGGATAACAAGGCCGAATATTGTGTTCCAATATCGCCGGGGCCAAAATCTACAAAAACTTCAAAATCCATTGTTTTTACAAAGTAATTGGCCCAGTGATTCATTTCATTGATTCGAACATTGCCAACGCTGTGATCCACACAGCGAAGTGAAACGGGGCTGCGTTGAATGTTTTGATTGCTTTGAAACGCACTAAAGCCAGGTTGAAAAATTCCTTTGTAAGAACGTGCATTTAAAAAAACAATTTCGGTGTCGTCATAAATTTTAATGGCGGCCTGATGGATCGAGCCATACGTGTCTTTTAATTCCATGGGTTTAAAGGCAATGATGGCTCCATTTTGGGTTGCGTGCGAATAAATTTTTTCGACATCGTCCACGTTGTAGTAAATGCGTTTTACGCCATCTCCATGACGCTGTATAAACGATTGAATGCCATAGGCGTTTGGTTTTAAGGCACTTGTGATGATGAAATATACTTGATGGTTTTTCAAAAAATAAGAGACACAATCGTAAGATCCATTTTCCGGACCTTTGTATCCAATACAATCAAATCCCAAGGCTTTTTGGTACCAGTAAGCCACGTGTTTGGCGCTGCCCACATAAAATTCAATGGGTCCAAAACCGTTAATACCCAGGCTGTTTGCCATACGATGCAGATAATATTGATTTTCATTTAGCAAGCAAGGATAATGAGCACGATTTAAACCATTTTAGAAAGTTAAGCACCATGGAAAAAAACTTTCAGCGATTTTATCAACGCATTGATCAAACCCTACTTAAACACAAGGTCATTGTTCAAAACGATTATTTGTTGTGGTTTGAACAAGGCCAAGCCACGTTTGATGATGTTAAAAATTACATCACCCAGTTTTCTGTTTTTTCAAATTTGTTTACGGTTGCCCAACTTCTAAAAGTGATCAACTCAAACTCCCTTGAAAGCATGCATTTGGCCAAAGAAATTCTCGTTAATGAATTGGGTGTTATTTTTAAGCCTCGCAATCTAAAACGGGCGCAAGACGGTGTGCTGGGTTTGGATTTTGATGAAGCACTCGACAAAGATCTGGTGAGTGTGGATGGCACGGTCGAAGGGTCTACGTTTCGTTTCAGTGCGGCTCATTTTGAGTGGCTACTTAGAATCGCAGGGGACTTGGGATTGAGCTTTAATGAGCTTGGCAAGCGCCGACATGGTCTTTCAACCACGCTTCATTTTTGTGATGAATTGAATCGACTGTATGGCCATGAGGATTACCATGTCTCTCAGGCCGCCAGTTTTTCGATTGAGCAGTGGGCGTTTCAAAGTGCATTTTGGACGCAATCCATTTTGGGGCTTAAGCGCTTTCAGGAAAAATCTAAGCGTCGGTTTTCACTTGGATTTTTTACGTATCACGAGCGATTGGAAGAGCAGCATGCCATGCACACCAAAGATGAGCTTGAGGCCTATTACATTTCGACCGATCATTTTGATGAAGATGCGTACATCAAACATGGTCTAGAAATGCTCGATGCCTGTGAAGTGTTTTGGCAGGGGCTAAATCAACAGAGAAAATAAGGCTTTTTTATCGTTTTTAATTTATAACTTACTATAATCATTAATTAATTTAATATTGATGCGATACATTAATTTGTGCTATAAAAGCCCTTGTTATGGCTTTAATGCGTTGTTTGTGGATGGCCTTAATTGTTTTTCTTCAGTTTGCATGGGCGTATGATTCTTGCGAAACCTATCAATCTTATCCTTGGCCAAGTTATGATTCCTCATTAACTTCTTCGCGTGTGCGTTTAGATGACGATTTGGAAGTTCCAGAAGGATTTACACGTAAAAAAGTGAAGCCTAATTCATATGGGGACTTTGTTGAATGTCTACCACTAAAATCAAAAAACAGTCCCTTTTTGTACTACACGGGTAAACCGACACATCAAAAAGGAAAGAGGGTTTATTCTAATTTGAGCCATCAAAAATTTAAAAATGTAAGAATTTTAAATATCCCAATTTGGAATAAAAACATGCAATGCACTGAGTTTGCGATTTTAAATCGTGCAACGTACAGCCATTGGTACAATCAGACTCAAGTTGATGATTCAACAAACGAGGAAAAATTATCTTTCTATACTCGCCATGGTTTTGATTTGTCGTTTGATCGATATAAAAATGAAGGTGTATATTTTAAAATGAATCGATTGAAAGAATTGGAAACAACTCAACTTGTGGATAAAAATAACAACCATCCTACTCAAAATGTTTTTGAGCATTATTTGAATCATGTGTACTCGTATGTGAACTCTGCGGGTTTAATTCACTCATTGATTGAGATTCATGACACTTCAGACGTTCAAGCCGGGGATATGTTTATTTATGTTAATCCTAATCCAAAACGACTTGGTCACGTGTATGTGGTTTTAAGCGTGGCACGAAATGAATCGGGTCGATTGAAATTGTTGATCGGGCAAGGCAACACACCTTCCAGGCATTTTAACATTCATGCGGATCAAACCATGCAATATTGGAAAAATTTTGACGGTCAATTTCATCATGGAAAGTTTTCACTGCCTTGGGATCAAAGGCTTTATCGCTTGTATCGCTTTTCTTTACCCAAGCGAGAGCATCAGATGATAACTCGAGATTATTTTCTTAAAAAAGTTGCTACAAGATTTAAACCCA
>JAYRVV010000333.1:0-6453 GCA_041918415.1 Bdellovibrionota bacterium
AAATTGACACTAAAATTAAAAGAAACCTTTGTTTCACAAATGGCTCTTGGCATAACAACCTGGCTATCCATTCAAGCTGCGCTGAACATGGCCGTGGTGATGGCTTTGGTTCCCACCAAGGGATTAACGCTTCCATTTGTTAGTTATGGAGGTTCTTCATTGTTGTGCGGTTTGTTGGGTGTGAGTATTTTATTATCTTTGTCATCGTCGGTTAATCTTTCACAAAAAATGGCTAAAAGGATCATCTCATGAAAGTCATCATCGCAGCTGGAGGAACTGGTGGACATGTGTTTCCCGCTTTGGCTTTGGCCAAGGTGTTCGAAAAGCATTTAAGCAAACAAAACATCATCTTTGTTGGTACTGAGCGTGGCATGGAAAAAAACCTTGTCTCTCAGGCGGGTTATCCACTTGAGTTGATATCCATCGGAAAAGTTAAAGGTCAAAGCCTTTTGAATAAAATAAAACAAATGGTTTTTTTACCCTATGCTTTGTGGACAGCTAGGCTGATTTTAAAAAAGCATCGGCCTGTGTGTGTGTTGGGCATTGGAGGTTATGCGTCTTTTCCTATTTTGCTCATGGCCTGGATATGGAGAATACCAACGGGCATCCTTGAGCCAAATGTAAAGGCCGGTTTAACCAATCGCTTGTTGAGTCGATTGTCGACGCGCGTGTTTGTTGCTTTTGATAAAACGAAGCAACAATTTCAATCAAAAAAAGTTTTACATGTTGGCAATCCAATTCGAGAGGAGATTCTAAAAGTGCAAGCTCCAAAGCACAATCCAAAATCATTTTGCATTTTGGTGTTCGGTGGTTCTCAGGGTGCTCATGGGATCAATCAATTGGTGTGTCAATCCTTATTTGAACTTGAAGATATTAAGGAAAACATTCGATTTATACATCAAACGGGTGTTCATGATGTGGACTATGTCAAGCGCACATATCACACGCAAGATTTTCAAGCGGACGTTCGAGTGTTCATCGATGACATGGCCAAGGCTTATGAAGAATCACACATCATCATCGCGCGTTCTGGATCGAGTGTGTTGGAAATGGCCAGTGTTGGACGACCATCATATTTGATTCCTTACCCTTACGCTGCAGATGATCATCAGTATCACAATGCAAAAATCATCAGTGATGCCAAAGCAGGTGTTTTAAAATTGGAAGCCGATTGCAACCCTAAAGACGTCAGCGATTTTATTCGCAACATGTATTTTGATGAACATACATATATTCAAATGAGTCAATCAGCTTTAAAACTGCGAAATGATCAAGCCGCATTAAAAATTGTTCAGGAAATGTTTTCATTGGATCGAGGGCAATCAAAGTGAACGCAAAAAAAGTACACATGATCGGTGTAGGCGGTATTGGCATGAGTGCCATTGCACAAATATTGATTCAGATGGGTTATACGTTGACCGGTTCGGACCAAAACGCCAATGAACAAACTGAGAAACTAAAAGCCATGGGTGCAAAAATATATAAAGGCCACGATGAAAACCATTTGACTCAGGCTGATGTTGTTGTTGTGTCTTCTGCAATTTCTCCAAACAATCCAGAACTTTTAAAAGCTCATCGTTTGGGCATAACGATGTTGACGCGTGGACAGATGTTGGCTGAGTTGATGCGAAAGAAAAAATCCATTGTGGTTGCAGGTTCTCATGGGAAGACCACAACAAGCGCCATGATCACCAACATGTTGCTTGAAAGTGGACAGGAAGCGACGGCAGTCATTGGAGGTATTCTAAAGCGGATCAGCGGAAACGCCATGCTGGGAAAAAATGATTGGTTTGTGGCGGAATCCGATGAAAGCGATGGATCGTTTTTAAATTTGCTACCTTTGGTTGGTGTCATCACCAACATTGATCAAGAGCATTTGAACCATTATGGAACGTTTGAAAAGCTTCAAGAAGCGTTTGTTCATTTCTCAAACAGCATTCCCTTTGATGGATTGATGATCATTTGCAAGGAAAACGCTCACGCGATGGAGGTGTTTCATAAAACACACCGACCAAAAATGTCATATGGATTAACCGAGGCGGATGTGATGGCATGTGACGTGGTTATAAAACGACATTTAACTCAGTACAACTTGATGGTTAAGGGACAGAAGCTGGGGAACATTGAGCTTAAAATGCTGGGCATGCATAATGTTCTAAACAGTCTGGCGGTGTGTGCGGTTGGTTTGTATTTGGGTCTTACGTTTGAGCAAATTCAAAAAGGATTAATTACATTTCATGGTTTGGGAAGAAGACTTGAGCACAAAGGCCAAGGCATGGGTGTTCGCGTGATCGACGACTATGCACATCACCCAAGTGAAATTGAGGCATCATTAAATGGTGTATGTCAAAGCATGAGCAAGGATGAAAGGGTCCGCGTTTTGTTTCAACCTCATCGATTCAGCCGATTGGGGGCGTTGTGGGAAGAATTCGCTTCTTCTTTTCAGAAAGCAAACGAAGTGGTTTTGTTGCCCGTGTATGCGGCCAGTGAAAAACCCATTGAAGGGGTGGATTCTCGCAGTTTGGCCAAAGCCATTGAACAATCATCCAAAGTCAAGGCACATGTGGTTGATGATCTTGAACAAGCTTGTGAATATTTTTTCAAAACAAAATCCAAAGGCGACGTGGTTGTCACGATGGGGGCAGGCAATGTGACATTGGTGAGCGATCGCTTGGTGGAAAAACTCAAAGGGGACAATGAATAAATCGGCCCAATGGTTTGATCAGCATTTCAATCGCAACGAATGGATTGTTCGTGAAGACGAAAGTTTAAAAAACTGGACCACTTTTTGTCTTGAATCCAAAGCAGATCTTATCGTTTCTCCCAAGCATTTAGAACAGCTGCGTGCGTTGATGATTCAATTTGCAAAGGACGGATGGGTTATAAAAAGAGATTGGGACATGATCGGTCGCGGATCAAATATTTTGGTTGCGGACGAAGGTTTTGGTGGGGTTTTGGTGGATTTATCTAAGGGCTTTGATCAAATTGAAATTGAATCTCAAAACGATGAAGGCATGCATTTAAGGGTTCAGGCAGGTGTCGCCAATGGAACCTTGTTCACGTTTGTCCGTCAGCATTCATTGACAGGATTTGAGTTTGGTTTTGGTATTCCGGGTAGTGTGGGCGGTTCGGTGGCCATGAACGCTGGAACCCCAATGGGTTGGTTTGGGCAATTGGTTAAAGAAGTTAAAACCATCAGCCAAGATGGAAGCGTTGAAGTGTTAAAGGTGAGCGAAAAAGATTTTCAATATCGCCAGTTTGGGGCTTTGGGTAAACGGGTGATTGCTGACGTTTTGATGGTCTTCAAGCGCGGTATTATCGATCAGATTGAACAAAAAATATTTCAAGCAAAAAGCGTTCGCATGAAACAACCCTTGGAACTGCCCAATTTCGGATCAGTTTTTAAAAACCCAGAAGGTGATTTTGCTGGACGATTGATCGAACAATCAGGTTTGAAGGGTTTTCAGATCGGGCAGGCCCAAATCTCAATTAAACATGCCAATTTTATTGTCAATTTGGGTGGTGCAAAGACAAAAGATGTGCTTGAATTGATTTCGATTGCCAAAGAAAAAGTTAAAAAACGATTCAACGTTCAGTTGGAGCCTGAAGTGAGGCTGTTGGGGGGCATTTGTGAAAATTGATCAGCAAACAAACATTGCTGTTTTGTATGGTGGTTTGTCCAGCGAACGTGAAGTGTCGTTAAGGACAGGCAAAGCGGTGTTGGATGCCTTACATCGTTTGGGCTACAACAACGCCAAGGGTATAGATGTGAATCGATCCATCGCTAAAGTACTGATGGAACAAAAAACGGACGTGGCGTTTATTGCTCTTCATGGAAAATACGGTGAAGATGGCACCATTCAAGGCCTGCTTGAATACCTCAACATTGCGTACACCGGCAGTGGGGTTTTGGCCAGTAGCTTGGCCATGGACAAAATGAAAAGCAAAGAATTATTTAGGGCAAGCGGTGTATTGACGGCCAATTGGTTTGTCAGCCACCAAACCGATTCAATCGATGAAATAAAGAGAAAAATACATGAACACATTGGTCTACCTTGCATTTGTAAACCGGCATGGGAGGGTTCGACCTTGGGTTTTTGTATTGTGCAGAGTTTTGAAGAATTGCCTCAAGCGATAGATAAAGCCAACGCTTATGATAGCCCTGTTATTTGGGAGCCTTATTTAAAGGGTCGAGAAATGACGGTTGGTTTTTTAAACGGTCAATTGTTACCGGTGATCGAGATTGAGGCCTTGAGCGGTTTGTATGATTATGAATCAAAATACACCAAGGGAAAAACCCTGTACCATTGTCCAGCAAATCTGACAGAAGCACAGCTCAACGTTTTATTAAACACGTCCAAAGCCGCGTTCGAAGTGCTTAACATTGAGGGTGTTGGAAGGCTGGATGCCATCATGGTGAAGGATGAATTTTACGTGCTTGAAATCAACACCATTCCGGGCATGACAGAAACCAGTTTATTGCCAAAAGCCTGTCAAGCCATGCAAATTGGATTTGATGATATGGTTGAAGAACTTTTAAAAACTGCGAGATTGAAAACAACGGTGAGTCGATGATGAAAATCAATACACCAGCCAAACTTAGCAGTTTGAATACTCAGAAAATTGAAAAAAAACGATCAAAAAACAAGCCTAGAATCAGGTTTTTTGTTATATTCTCGTCGCTTGGTTTGGGTTTATTGATGATTGCTTTGAATTACCAGTTTCGATTTTCTAAAAAACCATTGTCTAAACACGTTGTTGCCCGAAAAAATACATCAACCATCTTGCAAGATCCCATACAAGTGAACAAGCTTGAAAGAAACAAGCGTTTTTCTCAAGTGTCGATTGCGAAAAGTTGGGTGGGTCAATCCATGGTGCAAGTTAAAGAACATAAACCTGTGGCTAAAATTAAAATCAACAACAGCATGTTTTTTTTGGACAGTTATGGGGCGTTGTTGGATGAGGTTCATCTACGGAAAGATGACTTTCAAGATTTAATTGTTCTTTCAGGTGTGCACAGCAATGGTGGGCTTGATCGAACAAGACTAAAAGAAGCCTTTGTTTTGCTTAAGGCTTTTTCATCAATTTTGAATCTAAACGTTTGGTCTGAACTGGTTTATGATGAAAAATATGGTTTTTTGGCGCATTTATCCAAGCCGCGTGTGAGCGTGGTGATTGGAGTGGGAGACTACGAAACCAAAGTTGAACGTTTGCGTTTAACTTTAAGTAAATTAAAAAACAATGAAGACATGGTTAGTGTGGTGGATTTGGATTTTAAGGATCGTGTGATAGTTAAATTTAAAGGAGAGGAGTATTTCGATGGCCAATCATAAGGACAATCTTGTTGTGGGTTTGGACATTGGCACAACAAAAATATGTGCCATCGTTGGTGAGATTTCATCCCATGGTGTCGACATTGTGGGTTTGGGTACGGCACCTTCCAAGGGTTTAAGAAAAGGTGTTGTGATCAACATTGACTCGACGGTTGAGTCGATCGCCAAAGCTGTACAAGAGGCTCAGTTGATGGCGGGATGTGAGATTCATTCGGTTGTGGCTGGTATTGCGGGTGGACATATACGGGGTTTTAACAGTCATGGTGTTGTTGCTGTTTCTGACAAGGAAGTGAAGGCGCAGGATGTGGATCGAGTGATTGATGCGGCCAAGGCTGTGGCGATACCCATGGATCGTGAAGTGTTGCATGTTTTACCCAAAGAGTTCATCGTTGATGAGCAAGGTGAGATCAAAGATCCCATAGGCATGAGCGGTGTTCGCTTAGAAGCGAAGGTGCACATTGTGACGGGTGCCGTTTCATCCATTCAAAATATTGTTAAGTGCGCCAACAAGTGCGGTTTGCATGTTGATGACATTGTGCTTGAACAGTTGGCATCAAGTGAGACGGTGCTTTCACAGGATGAAAAGGATTTGGGTGTGGCTTTGGTTGATATTGGTGGTGGCACCACCGACATCATCATCTTTTCTCAAGGATCGATATATCACACGGCGGTGATCACGCTTGGGGGTCAGCATTTAACCAACGACATTGCCGTTGGCATACGCACACCGACGCTTGAGGCACAAAAAATCAAACACGAATTGGGTCATGCTCTGGCCAGTAACATTCGAAGTGATGAAATGATTGAGGTTCCCAGTGTTGGTGGACGAAAACCAAGGCGAGTGGCAAGGAAATTATTGGGTGAAATCATTGAACCCAGAGTGGAAGAAATTTTTCAACTGATCAAAGCTGAACTTGATCGATCAGGCATGATGCATTTGTTGGCCAGCGGTGTGGTGCTCACGGGTGGAACTGCAAAGCTCGAAGGCATCATCGAAGTGGCAGAAAGGGTTTTGGAGTTACCTGTGCGCGTTGGTGTGCCTCAGGGTTTTGGTGGTTTGGTGGATGTGGTGTCCAGTCCTTCATATGCAACCGCAGTTGGGCTTGTGATGGTGGGGTCT
>JAYRVV010000334.1:0-1874 GCA_041918415.1 Bdellovibrionota bacterium
GAGCAGTCAGCAAAAGCATGCTCATGCTTAAACCATCGGCTCCCATAAAATATTGTATGTTGAATTTTTCAATCCAAAGGTACTTTTCAATGAATTGAATGGATGGATTGGATGAATCGTATTTCATGTACAACAGGCACGACAAACAAAGAACCAAACCTGTAAAAACCAATGCGAGTACCTTTTGCAATGTTTTTGCATGATTGGGTGTAAGGGCAATGACCACGGCCCCGATCAGGGGCAAAAATGTCATCCAAGATAAAATGTTACTCATGATGTGTCTCCTTTAAATCAATGGCCAAAAGCCATGGTCATCCATAAAATACAAATCACAACCAAGCAGGCACTCAAAGCTCCCAAATATGTGGGCACTTTGCCTGATTGTAATACCCTAAAACCTGCACCAACGGCCTGGGTCAGTTTTGCAAGCAAATGAACCAAACCATCCACAACAATTTGATCAAACTTACCATCAAGCCATGCAAGTGCTTTTAACAATACAGCCGTAAAATTGACCAAACCATCCACACATTTCGAATCAAACCAAAACAAAATGGCCGCCAATTTTTTACCACCATTGACAAACAAGGTTTCGTAAATCTCATCAATTTTATATTTGTCCATTAACAGACGATGACAGTTTTCGTATTTGATTGCCATTTCCATCGGTAAGTCAGGACGCTTCACATAAAAAACATAAGCCAAGTAGATGCCCAAACCGGACATCAGCAAAGAAAACAAAGCCAACACAAATTCAAGTGAATGCGACCCTGTGGGATGATGAACAACCACAACTTTTTCCAACCAATGTGGGAACCACTGCGTGATGTGCATGAATCCGGGAAACCACAATAATCCCGCAACCGAAGACAAAACGGCCAAGATCATCAAAGGCAATACCATGGATTTTGGTGACTCATGAACAGGATGATGAGGATCTTCATGATGTGGTTTTCCAAAAAAGGTCATGAAGAGCAAACGAAACATATAAAACGAGGTCATGAAAGCACTGGCCACTGCAAGCAACCAAAGTGTTTTTGAATGATTAAACACTTGCCACAAAATTTCATCTTTAGAAAAGAAACCTGAAAGTGGAAACACACCTGCGATGGCCAAAGTGGCTATGAGGAAAGTGAGATAAGTCATGGGTATTTTGTCTTTCAACCCACCCATTTTTCTCATGTCTTGTTCATGGTGCATGGCATGAATCACACTGCCCGCCCCTAAAAACAGCAAAGCTTTGAAAAAGGCATGGGTCATAACATGAAACAAACCACTGGCGTATGCACCTACACCGCAAGCCAAAAACATAAAACCCAGCTGACTGACCGTTGAATAAGCTAAAACTTTTTTAATGTCATTTTGCACAAGTCCAATGGTCGCTGCAAAAAAGGCCGTCAATCCTCCAACAATGGCAATCACGTGAAGGGTCATGGGAGCTAAATCAAACAAAAAGCTCATGCGACAAATCATGTAAACACCACTGGTGACCATCGTTGCAGCATGAATTAAAGCAGAAACCGGTGTTGGGCCAGCCATTGCGTCGGGCAACCACACGTACAAGGGAATTTGCGCCGATTTACCCGTGCAACCCAGAAACAACATCAGTGTCGCAAAGGTGATCACAGGCATTCCAAATAGCGTAAGACCTTTAAGCACGTTCACATTTTGGGCCATGACGTTAAAATCCAAGGACCACGTGCCCGTTTGTGTGCCAATGAACCAAAATAAAGTAAACAATCCAACCAACACACCGAAATCTCCCACCCGATTAACCACAAAGGCTTTCTTTCCGGCGTCGGCGTTGGCATGATCTTGGTACCAAAAACCAATGAGCAGATAGCTGCAAAGACCAACACCTTCCCAACCCACAA
>JAYRVV010000335.1:0-10508 GCA_041918415.1 Bdellovibrionota bacterium
ATCAGAGCGGCGTTTGAGAAACAATTTGGAAAAGATTCTTTTGAAGTTTTGCAAGTTGAACAGGTTGGATCTAAAGTTGGAAAAGAACTGCGCGCACAGGCCATGGGCGCAGTTTTGGTTTCGGTACTTTTGATATTGATTTACGTTTGGTTTCGCTTTGATTTGGAATTTGCGCCGGGTGGTGCGATTGCTTTGCTTCACGATGCATTGCTGGTTTTGGGTGTGTTTTCGCTCTTGGGTCTTGAGTTTGACCTGTCCATCGTGGCGGCGGTTTTAACCATTGTGGGCTTTTCAATCAACGACACGATTGTGCTTTATGATCGTGTGCGTGAAAATTTAAGATTACTAAAAAACGTTGAGTTTGAAGATGTCATCAACCGAAGCATCAACGAAACCTTGTCCAGAACGATTTTGACTTCTGGCACTTTGTTCATCGCCATCTTGGCGCTGTATTTTTTTGGCGGCCCAATCACCAAAAACTTCGCCTTTGCATTCATCGTGGGCATTTTGGCAGGCACATATTCCACGATCTTTGTGGCGAGCCCAGTGACGATTTATTTTCATCGCTACTTGCTTAAGAAGAAAATGAAATAGTCAAAACTGAAAAAGTACCGTCTGCTTCCTTGGCTTTTGGCCTAACTCTGATTTCTTAAGGGACGACTGAAATAGTTTTCTTTATCCAAGTAAGCTGTTAATTCATGATCTGTGATTTGGCGTGAAAGACCCATCGAACAAACAGAAGTTTCAAAATTAGCCGACGAGCTTGGCGTGCACTTGGCCTTGTCTCGGATGTTGTTGGCCAGGGGATTGAAAGACGCCAATCAAGCCAGACAATTTTTCACTCAAAGTTTCAGTGATTTGCTCGATCCCATGACTTTATCCAACATCGTTCAATGCAATGAACGCATTGAACGCGCCATTTTAAACAAGGAAAAGGTCTTGGTTCACGGTGATTTCGACGCCGATGGTGTCACTTCATGCGCCTTGTTGACATTGTTTTTAAAACATTTGGGCCTTGAGGTTTATTCGTTCATTCCCAATCGCTTGGAAGAAGGGCATGGCTTAAGTTTAAATGCCCTGACCTTGGCCAAAAAACATGGGGTCAGCCTTGTGATCACTTGTGATTGTGCAAGCTCAGATGTTCTGGCCATGGAGCGATACAATCAAGAAGGCGTGGATTTGATCGTGACTGATCATCATGAAAGTGACCCTAATTTAAATCGACCATGCATTTTGGTTAATCCCAGAGCGTACCAAGATATAGGACACGACGATTTGGCCGGCTGCGGTGTTGTTTTTTTACTCATGGTTGCGCTTAGAAGTCATTTGCGTGAAAGAGGTTTTTTTAAGCATCATCCTGAGCCCAATTTAAAATCGTTTTTAGACATTGTGGCTCTTGGCACCATTGCTGACATGGCTCCACTCATGGGGCAAAACAGGCTTTTGGTTCAAAAAGGATTGGGCGAGTTGTCTAAAAGCAGCCGCCATGGACTTCGTGCATTGTTCGATGTGCAAAACTTAATGGGTGAAGTCAGCGCGCAAGATGTTGGTTTTTTGCTGGCTCCGTTAATCAATGCCTCATGTCGCTTAGGTCATGCGCAAGATGCATTGAATCTTTTGCTCTGTCAGGATCCTTTATTGGCTAGAAATTTGGCCTTAAAACTTAAATCGCACAACCTAGAGAGAAAAAAAATTTTTGAAAAAATGGTCCAGAAGGCTCATTTTTTGGCACAAATAGACCTTCAAAACAAGCGTTCTTGTATTGTTGTTTTTGATGAAAGTTTTCATATAGGAATCAATGGTTTAGTTGCTCAACATTTAAGTCAAACATTCAATCTTCCGGCCTTTGTTTTTACAAAGCATCAGGGTCAAATCAAGGGCTCGGCTAGAAGCGCCAAAGAGGCCAACATCCACGAAGCACTATTGATGTGTAAAGACAGTTTGCTTGGTTTTGGTGGACATGTCCAAGCAGGGGGATGCACGGTTAAAAGTGAGGCTTTCCCTCAGTTTAAAGAGCAAATCAATCAGGCTTTTGAAATGCAAAAGCTTTCAAGCGATGTCGTGCTTTGGACCGATGGTGAATTGGATTTGTTCGATGTGTCCATGCCTTTGTTGTCGGTGTTGGATAAGTGCTCACCCTTTGGCGTAAAAAATCCAGAGCCCGTGTTTGTGTCCAAAGCCCATGTTGCGAATGCGTTTGAAGTTGGGCAAAACCATTTAAAACTTGTGCTTAAAGACCATCAAAACAATCAATTTGATGGCATAGCATTTAAGAAATTTCGAAGTCACCGTGATGTGTCCAAGGGACAGGTGCTTCTTGCTTACACACCTGAAAAAAACACTTACATGTCAAAAAGTAAGATTCAGTTAAGGATTCAAGATATAAAACAGTTGTGATTTCAATAAGATAGCTTGCAATGTGTTTGAGGTTTTTTATAAAAAAAGAATCATTTCAAACACTTAAAAGCATTGGATCGAAAAAAAATAAAAAAACATTTGCATTTTGCGTTAGCCAGAGTAGATTACGTTTGCCTTAAAATTTAATTGAAGGAAGGACATCACATGGACATGGTTCGAGTAGAAAATACAAACAGCAACATTGATTCTAGACCTGGACGAGAAGCCCAGTTGTCAGAGTTTGTTCAATTTGCAAAAAAAGTGAGCACGGGTTTGATCAAAACAACTGACGTTGAGATCAAGCAATTTGTTGCTAAATTTTCAAAAGCAGCAGGCTTGTTGCCTGATGAAATCAAATGGTTGGAACAGACATTGGCCAACAAATTGGCTGGCAGTCGATCGAAACTAGATAAAGACATCGATGCATCTGTTCAAAAAGCCTACGAGGGTTTTTTGCAAGTCAGCAAAGATGAAGTCACCAGAATCGAAAATCGTTTGGTGGCTTTAGAAGCAAAAATATAATTTTTTATTTCTTGGTTCACTGGCTTTGCGCATTGTTAAGGATGTGCAGATCAGGCTTGGGTTTTAAGGCAAGTTCATGGCTGATGTTGATCAATTAAAAAAAAAATATAAATCCTTGTATGAGGCATTTAGAGTCGATTCACTTAAAACCAGGGTTGGTGAATTGGATGCATTGATTGCATCAAATGATTTTTGGAATGACAAGCACAAAGCGGCATCGGTTCAAAAGGAAAGAAGTCAGCTCGTTCAAACCATTGAGTCCTTCGATGGCATTTCAAGCAATCTTAACGATGTCGAAGAATTTTTACCCATGGCGAATGAACCGGACATTGCCAAAGACATTGAAGAAAAATTAAACAAATCATCCAAGGAGCTGGACCAGCTTGAGTTCATTCACATGTTAGGTGGTCCGATGGATCGCATGAACGCCATTTTAAGCATCAACTCAGGCGCAGGCGGAACCGAGGCTCAAGATTGGGTTTCCATGTTGCTTAGAATGTATTTGCGCTACGCTGAGAAGCGCGGATTTTTAACCGAAACACTCGATTCACTTGAAGGTGAAGGTGCAGGTTTTAAAAACGTAACGGTTTTGATTCAAGGGCCCTACGCCTACGGTTACCTTAAAGCGGAGCAAGGCATTCATCGTCTGGTTCGCATATCTCCTTTTGATGCCAACGCGAGAAGACACACTTCATTTGCCTCTGTGTCTGTCTTACCAGAAATTGAAGATGAGATTGCAATTGAGATTCGCGATGAAGACATCAGAACAGACACATACAGGGCCTCAGGCGCGGGCGGCCAGCATGTGAACAAAACCGACTCGGCTGTCAGGTTGACACATTTACCATCAGGCATCGTTGTGGCTTGTCAAAACGAACGTTCCCAACATAAAAACAGGGCTTCGGCCATGAAAATATTGAAAGCCAAGCTCTATCAGCGAGAACAAGAGCAAAGAGACAAAGATAGGCAAGCGCTGGCAGGGGAGAAAAAAGACATCGCTTGGGGTAGCCAGATTCGCTCCTACACATTGCAACCTTATCAATTGATCAAAGACCATCGCACGGATTATGAAACAGGAAACGTGCAAGCTGTGTTGGATGGTCAGATTGAAGAACTGATCAAAAACTATTTATTGAGCAAAGCCTCAAACTAGACCAATTTGATTTAATTGTATAAAAGCATGACCCTTGATGGATGAATTATTTTGGGCTGATGAAATTGCAAAAGACATTGTAAGTCGAAGGGATCACTTCACCGTGGCCACAGGCATCACGCCTTCTGGGCACATTCACGTGGGTAACTTAAGGGAAGTTGGAACGGCCGACATCATTGTCAGGGCATTGCGTGCTTTGGGCAAAGAGGTCCGATTTGTTTACATCGCGGACACGTTTGATCCTTTAAGGCATGTTTATCCCTTTTTGGATGAAAAAGTTTATGCCAAACATGTGGGTGCGCCGCTGTCACGCATACCTGCACCCGATGGTTCTGATCAGAGTTATGCCGATTATTTTTTAAAACCATTTCTTCATGCCCTTGAGAATCTGGACATCAAAGTTGAATTGATCAGAGCCAATGAAGCCTATGAAAAGGGTTTGTACACAGCCAACATCATCAAAGCTTTAGAAGCAACAAACAAAATTCGTGACATTCTTAAGGAAGAAACAGGTAAAAAAACGCAAGATGATTGGTCACCCTTTCAGGTGATTTGCAATGCATGCAAGCGCATGAGCGATACAACGGTCAGGGGATTTCATGCGCAAAAGAAAGTTGTTCAATACTCCTGCCAATGCGGTGATGAAGGTGAAGTCTCGATGCAAGGGGGTGGCAAACTCACGTGGCGTGTGGATTGGCCTGCAAGATGGCAGATGTACAACATCAGCGTGGAACCCTTTGGTAAAGACCACGCATCCAGTGGTGGCTCGTATGATACGGGACAACGCATTTCAAAAGAAGTGTTTGGATATGATGCGCCCTATGGTGTTATTTACGAATGGATTGGTCTTAAGGGTGCGGGTGATATGTCCTCAAGCAAGGGCAATGTTATTTCAGTGGCTGAGGTTGTATCTCTGATGCCTCCGGAAGTGTTGAAGTATTTCATTTTTAAACACAAACCTCAAAAGCGCTTAATGTTTGATCCGGGTTTACCTCTGTTGTCTTTGCTAGATGAATATGACGACCCTAGCTCAAAAGAGCGTAGTCAAAAAGCCCATGAATACGCCAACATTTCAAACCTCAAGGGCACGGGCGTTCCCTTTCGTCATGTGTTGACCTTGCATCAAATTTACCAAGGCAACATCGATCAGATCATGCAAGCCTTGAAGCGAACCGGCTTTGATCATGTGGATCAAGTGTCCATGAAAAACCGTTTGATGTACGCCAAACAGTGGCTCAAAGATTATGGCCCACAAGACATGAAGTTTGAGATTCAAGAAAAAACACCTGAGCAAATCAGTCAATTAAGTGTGAATCAAAGGCAGGCCCTCAAGCACTTGGCGATGCGTTCGAGCCAATCCTTTTTGGCCAACGATTATCACCAATTGATTTATGCCATCAAGGATGAATTGGGTCTTAGCCCAAACGAAATTTTTGAAGCCATTTACATTGCATTGTTGGCCAAAACCAAAGGGCCGCGTGCAGGGATGTTTTTATCCAGTTTAAAACATGATTTCATCAAGCAACGCTTCTTAGAGGCTTCTGGCAATTAAAGTGTTTAAGCGTTTTGAATATTGGATGGGATTAAAATACCTGATGTCCAAAAAAAACAACGCGTTTTTATCGGTCATCACATGGATTTCAATATTGGGTGTGGCGGTTGGGGTCATGGCTTTAACGATTGTGTTGTCGGCCATTTCAGGATTTCAAAATGAATTTAGACAAAAAATACTGGGCAACAATGCACCGCTGATTGTGTTTAGCTCTCAAGGTGAAATTGAAAACCATCTGGAGGTGGAACAAATCATCAAATCCACACAGAACGTTCAAGGTGTTAATTCATTTGTTTATTCAGAAGTCTTGGTGCTCAGTCATGACAATCGTCAAGCTGGGGTGGTTGTTTATGGTGTTGATCCAAACAAGGTTGTGACGGTGACATCGTTGTCCAAAGACATGGTCAATGGGGACTTGAAACACCTTGTACAAAGAGAAGGTCGATTGCCTGGCATCGTGTTGGGTCAATCGTTGGCCAGAGATCATCTGTACGTGGATGTGGGTTCCATTGTGTCAGTGCTGATGCCCACAGGTGAACTGACGCCTTTTGGTTTTGGACCAAAACTGAGAAGGTTTGAAGTGGTGGGCGTTTTTAAAAGCGGTTTGTATGAGTACGACACCAAGAGTGCCTACGTGGATTTGCCCGTTGCTCAAAGTTTAATGGGTTATTCTAAAAACACAGTTAAAGGCATGCAAGTTGGCGTTGTGGACATCAGCCAGATCAGAGCGACAGCTTCAAAGTTGCATCAGCGATTGAGTAAAGATTTTTACATCAGGGATTGGATGGAAATGAACGCTGCACTTTTTGATGCTTTTAAACTAGAAAAGACGGTTTTTTTTCTTGTTGTGGTCATGATTGTTTTGGTGGCTTCATTTAACATCATTGGTACACTCACACTGTTGGTGATGACCAAAGTGAAAGAGATCGCAATTCTCAAAGCGATGGGCGCCAAGGATTTTTCGATTGCTAAAATATTCATGTTTTGTGGCACATGGATTGGTTTGATCGGCACGGCGCTGGGCTTAACGCTTGGATATTTTGGTTGTTTACTTCTGGAAAGATATTTTCCATTTCCATTGGATGCCAACGTTTATCAAGTTGATCATTTGCCCATGAAAATAAGCTTGCTTGAGTTTTTTTATGTTGCCGCATGTGCCATTGTCATTGGTTTTTTGTCGACGATTTACCCTGCATTCAATGCCGCAAAGGTTGAGCCTTCGCTTGGGATACGCAATGAATAATCAACTTCTAGCCAAAAAGCTTTGCAAGCATTACATCAAAGCCGGTCAGAGAATCGATGTTCTTGACCAGATTGATTTGAGAGTCCAGTCCAGAGAGTCGCTTGCAATCATGGGGCAATCTGGTTCGGGCAAGTCGACGCTCCTTCATGTGTTGGGGGCGCTGCTTAAACCCAGCTCTGGTGAAGTTTGCTTAAATGATCAATCGTTTGAAAAACTCAATTCCAACCAATTGTCCTTGCTGCGCTTAAAAGAATTTGGTTTTGTGTTTCAATTTCATCACTTGCTTGGGGATTTAACAGCCATTGAAAACGTGACCATGCCTCTTAGAATTGCCAATCACAATGAACAAGATGCATTGAAACAGGCTTTAGGCATATTGGAACACTTGGGTTTGAGCAATCGAATCCATCACAAGCCATCTGAGCTGTCTGGTGGCGAACAACAACGTGTGGCCATTGCCAGGGCCATGGTTGCTCGACCAAAGTTTATTTTTGCGGATGAACCCACAGGCAATTTAGATAGCAAACATGCCATGGATGTTTGTGAGATGCTTTTCAATGTGGTTCACACGATGAATGCAGGATTGATTTTGGTCACACACAGTTTAACGATTGCCCAAAAAGCCTCCAAACAAATGGTTTTGGAAAACGGAAAGTTGTCTTATGTTTAAGCGCATGGTTTTGATCCTTGTTGTCCTTTTGTGCTTCAATCTACAGGCTCAAACCATTCATGAAATTTTATTCAAAGGCAATCAACGCATTGAAAGCACGGCCATCGCAATCAAAACACTTCAAAAAGTTGGACAAGCATTGGATCAAAAGCTGATTCAAGCGTCCATACATAACATTTATTCAATGGGATATTTTGAAAACATTAAGGTTGATTTTGAACCAAGCACAGGTGTTTTGATTTTTCACTTGGTTGAGAAAAAGTTGGTTAAAAGTGTTCGTTTTGAGGGCCATGACAAGTTGGATGCCAAAGATTTTGAAGATCAGATCAAACTCAAGGCTCTGGATTATTTTGATGATCAAGCTGCTCATGAAGACGTTGAAAGAATCAAATCGGTTTATGAGCAAAAAGGTTATTTTTTGGTGACGGTGGACACCGTTGTGACTGAGTTGGACCAGGCCTTGGTGTCAGTGGTGTACAAGATCAGCGAAAATAAAAAAATCAAAATAGAACGCATCTCATTCAATGGCAATCGTGTTTTTAAAGATAAGGATTTAAAAGCGGTGATGTTCACAAAAGAAAAGGGGTTTTTGTCTTTTCTTTCAGGCAGTGGAAGTTTTCAAAATGAAATGCTTGAGCAAGACCGACAACTGGTCAGAGATTTTTATGGCCGAAACGGGTACATCGATGCGAGGGTGTCGAATCCTTTGGTGACCATGTCGGCCAACAAACAAAGCATGAGCGTTTTGTTTAACCTTGAGGAAGGTGAAAAATACAGCATTTCAAGTGTGGATATAGAAGATCATGGATCGTACGCAAAAGAAAAATTGTTAAGTAAAATATCGGTTCAAGCCAACGATGTGGCAGACACATCAAAAATTCAAAAAGACATTTTTGAATTGTCAGGTGTGTATGCAGATGACGGGTATGCCTTTGCAAACGTCATACCTCAAGATCGAAGGGATGAAGAAAAGAAAACGATTGATCTGGTGTATCGTATTGAGCCAGGCCAAAAGGTCATGATCAGGTACATTCAATTCATTGGCAATGATGTCACACGAGACAAAGTGCTAAGAAGAGAAATGGAGCTGGCTGAAGGTGATGTTTTCAGTCGTGACAAGCTACGTTTATCAAAAGCCAACATCGATCGATTGGCTCTGTTTGAAGAAGTGAAAATGTCAACCCCAAGAGGCGCAAACGACAATGAGATGGATATTGTCATTGAAGTGAAGGAAAAACAAACGGGCACATTCTCGATCGGTGCAGGGTTTAACACCATAGAGTCGTTTCAGGTCTTGGGTCGTATTGAAAAGCGAAATTTGTTTGGGTATGGCGTTGATCTGTCATTGGATGCAAGGGTGGGTGGACGAACGCAGGCCTTTAACCTTCAGTATAGAGATGAAAACTTTTTTGATTCAAAATGGGGATTGACGGTCAACGCATTCAACATCGATCGGAGGTTTTCAAACTTTGATTTGACATCCAGAGGAGGCAGTTTGGGTTTTGATTACCCTCTGTATCAAAAAGGTTTAGAGCGAGTCCGATTGGGTTTGACTTATTCCTACATTGATCAGAACTTGCAGGATTTAAGGCCCACGGTTGAAAATCTGTTTAAGAGCGGTAAAACGGGAAGTGTCACAACCGCCATTTCAAGGGACACACGTAACAGGGTTTTTGAGCCATCGAAGGGTTCATTTTTAAAACTATCTGAAGAAATTGCGAGCGACTATTTGGGTGGAACCAATCAATTTTCAAAATCTGAATTTGACGGGCGTTGGTTTTTCTCACCCTTCGATACGTACAAGATTCCTTTGATCAAAGATTCTATTTTTGCATTTCACGTTGGGGCGGGCTATGTGACGCCGTTAAGTGACGGTGGGCAAATTCCGTTGTTTGAAAGGTATTTTCCGGGGGGTATTTTGTCGCTTCGGGGATTTCAAATTCGATCTTTGGGGCCAAAAATCAACATTGCTTCATCCAGCAACCCAAGCACTTTGGAAACATCGGATTTTGTGATCGGTGGAAACAAGGAGCTTATTTTTAATGCCGAATATATTATTCCCTTAATCAAGCCGGCCAACATCAGTGGTGTTTTATTCTTTGACATGGGCAACGCTTTCGATAATGGTGAAAGCCTCTTGACGCTGTCAGGACAAAGACAAAGCGTGGGGTTTGGCCTAAGATGGTTTTCGCCCATAGGTCCTTTGAGATTTGAGTGGGGTTATCCCTTGGATCGCAAAGAGGATGAAAGTAAGGTGGTATTTGACTTTACCATTGGGTCGCTGTTTTAATTATTTTTTTAAGGAGGAGATTTGTGAATAAAGGATTGTTTTTGGTGGTTTTAACTTTGATGGTTCAGGGTGCTTTTGCACAGATGAAAATGGGTGTGTTTGACATTCAGACAGTGGTGGATGCCATTGATGACGGCAAAAAAGCTCGTACGGATATCGAAAAAGCCATGCAGCTTAAAAAAGAAAGAATCAAAGAATTGGAATCAAGCTACTCCAAATTGGAGAGCGAATATGAAAACCAAAAGCTGGTGCTCACGCCAAAAGTTTTAGAAACCAAGAGAAAAGAATTGGATGTTAAAAAAATGGAATTGCAAAGGAATGCCTATGATGCGCAAATGGACATGCAAAAAATGGAAATGGAATTGCGTGGAAGCATCACCAAGAAGATTCAAACCGTGGTGGAAAAAATTGGTCAAGCCGGTGGTTTCAACATGATTTTAGAAAAAACCGAAGCTGGGATTGTGTACGCAACAAACACGATGGATTTGACTCAAAAAGTGATTCAGGAATACAGCAAAACGTATGCCAAAAAGTAGGTTTGAAAGCTTGGAAAATTAGTGTATACAGGCTCCATGAGTCCAGTTGAATTTAAGGCCGCAGCGAGTGAAAAACCGGAGCATACACGGTTGGTATGTGAGGATTTTGAGCGAGCGAGAACGAAGAAGGTGGTCCTTTTTCATC
>JAYRVV010000336.1:0-5548 GCA_041918415.1 Bdellovibrionota bacterium
AAAGTCCACCTCCGGGCGATTTGGCCTCAAAGCCTCGCATCTGGCACTTTTTGAGGCCCTCTTGCATTTGCAAAATTTAAACAAGGAAGCAAATGATTCACCACTCTTTTTTTAGCAAACTCAAGATTCAAGCCCATCACTGATTTCTTCAAGGATAAAAGTTAAATTTAAGCGCCGTGTATGTTGATTCGTTTTTGAACCTCAAGCACCGACATCATCAGCACTTCAAGGTCTGAATGTCCCCAAAATTCAATGCGTTCAAAACCATTTCGAATGGTGAATTTGATTTCATTTTGTGGATAGTCAGAGAGCACGTTGATTTTCCATTGACGATCGTTCAACCATTGTCTCATGGACTCCCAGTTGGGCAAAACGTCAACGCCCATTTGCTTAATCGCATCGTACAATTTTTTTTCCACTTCGCTCATTTAAAACAATTAGCAAGTTTTAATTTTGCGTGCAATGAAAATGCTGGTAACGTTGTGAAAATATGAATCCAAAACGTTTTCGACCCAACAAGTTTTACAGAGATGATGTTTTTATAGATTCACCCGAAGCAAGGCCGGTGAGAATATTGGCGGAGTATTTGGGTCCACGTCATCGTTTGTGGGAACAAAAAGTACGGGACACCATAGTATTTTTTGGTTCAGCAAGAATCAAATCAAAAAGTGAAATCTCAAAAAAAATCAAACAGCATCAAAACAGCAAAGGCAAAAAGGATGCATTGTTGTTTGAACGATACAAGCATGAGTTGATCATGAGCCGCTATTATGAAGACGCTGTTCGATTGGCTTACAAGTTAACCGCTTGGTCTAAATCATTGATGAATAACTCTTCTCAGCGGTATTTGATTTGTTCAGGCGGAGGCCCCGGAATCATGGAAGCGGCCAATAAAGGAGCCAAGCAAGCCAAGGGTCGTTCGGTTGGGTTCAATATTTCTTTGCCCCATGAGCCCAACGCAAACCCATACATATCCAAGGATCTCAACATGGAGTTTCATTATTTTTTCATGCGTAAATACTGGTTCGCCTACTTGGCCAAAGCCTTGGTTGTGTTTCCGGGTGGCTTTGGCACTTTGGACGAATTGTTTGAATTGATGACATTGGTTCAGACTCAAAAAATGACCAAACCCATTCCCATTTTGATTTATGGATCTTTGTATTGGAAAAAAGTTTTGAATTTTGATGAAATGGTCAAATGGGGCACCATCGCCAAGAAAGATCTCAATTTGTTTCATTTTTCTGACGATGTTGATGAGGCCTTTGATTTCTTAAAAACCAAACTGACAAAGTTGTATCGCTAAAGTTTTAGAATTCGGGGGAATTCGGGGGACACACGACTGGACCCGAATTATTTTTATGTTTCTGAGATTGGGTCGATTCGTGTGTTGTATGTTATGGGTAAGAAGTTTGAATTGTTGATAGAAGTGATTGAGATACATGAAAGAGCCATTGCGATAGTTCCTTCATGCTTGTCCCGTGGGTAAGCGGTCGTGTGTTGATCTTAATGATCGCGGGGACTCAGGTCAATAAAATCAATAATATAGTTGTTGTTTATAAATATAAGTAACAACTTAGTTGTTGATTATAATGTACCTCATAGGGTATGTTAACGCTATGTACAAACGTATTCTTAAATTGCCAGACCTGCTTGAAAAAAAATCGCATTTGTTTTTAGGTCCGCGTTCCACGGGTAAAACAACTTTAATCGATACACAATTAGAGGGCGTGAAAAAATACGATCTGTTGGATTCGACTGTTTTTAGAGCGCTACTTAGGCATCCCAAATTGTTAGATGAGGAAAATGATCCAAAGTCTTGGGTAGTGATTGATGAAATTCAGAAACTTCCAGAGTTACTTGATGAAGTGCAGCGTTTGATTCATAAAAAACAAATCACATTTTTGTTAACGGGATCGAGCGCCAGAAAACTTAAACGGGGTGCGGCCAATTTATTGGGTGGGCGATTATGGGAGGTAAATTTTTTTCCTCTCACTTCAAAGGAAGTTGATAGATTTAATTTGTTAACCTATCTTAATACGGGTGGGCTTCCTCATGTTTATGCTTCATCCCACGCACAACAAGAATTAAAAAATTACATTAATTTATATTTGAAAGAAGAAATATATGAAGAAGCCTTGGTTCGGCGTTTGTCTTCATTTTCAGAGTGTTTGGATGTTTTGGCACTCTCAAACGGTGAAGAGATTAGTTATGAAAATATTTCAAGGGAGGCAGGCATCCCTGCAAGCACAGTGAAAAATTACATGTCCATTATCGAAGACACGCTCATCGGGTTTGTTTTAAAACCATTTGTTAAAACCAAAAAAAGAAAAGCCATTTCCCGAGCTAAATTTTATATATTTGATGTGGGTGTTGTAAATTCATTGGCTAACAGAGGTTCCATCTTGAACAAGTCACACATGTTTGGCCAAGCGTTTGAACATTTTTTAATTCAAGAAGTAAGAGCTTACCTTTCCTATAGCCAGAAAAATGAAGCGTTGTCTTACTGGAGATCTGTGTCGCGGCATGAGGTGGATATGATTATTGGTAGAGAATGGGCATTAGAAATCAAAACATCCGACCAAGTGCATGGTAAACATTTACAAGGACTCAGGGCATTAAAAGAAGAAGGATTAATCAGGAAATTTGGTGTGATTTCTCAAGATCCACACAAAAGAAAAACAGACGAAGGTTTTGTCATTTACCCATGGGCAGAGTTTCTTAGAGACCTGTGGTCTCATAAAATTGTTTAAATTCGGGTCCAGTCGTGTGTCCCCCGAATTTCATAAAATTGTTTAAATTCGGGTCCAGTCGTGTGTCCCCCGAATTTCCCCGATCTCGTATCGCTAAAGTTTTTTTATTTCTATGGATTGACTGTCTTCATCATGAGGGTCAGGGTACGGTTCCGTGTGTATGAGAATGTCGTGAACACCAGTGATTTCCGTTCTAATTTTTTCTTCCAATTCGTGTGCTAGTTCATGGGCCTTTGCGGTGGGCATGTTGGCTTCCACTTGAATGTGTAAATCCAAAAACGCATGACCTGGTCTGCCACGGGTTCGAATGTGATGGCAGTTGATGATGCCTTGGGTGTTTTTTGCAATCGATTTGATGTGTTTGACATCTAAGAAGGCTGCGTCCGATAGAACCATGGTGGTCTCGCGAACAAGTTTGAATGCGATCCAAGCAAAATAGACAGAAATGCCTAAGGCAACAATGCTGTCGATGATGTAAATATTGTATTTGGCTGCAATCAGTGAAGTCAAAACAGATAGAGAAACCCAAAAATCACTGGCGGTGTGATACGAATCGGCTTCTAAAATATGACTTTTGAGTTCCTTGGCTTTTTTAGCCTCGTATTTAGATAAGGCGAGGTTTATGCACATGCTCACAAACATGATCCAAATGCCGCTGGGGTGATATTGGGTTTGAATGTTTTGAGTGATGTGTAGATAGGCATGCTTGAGAATTTCCCAAGATGTCAGACCGATGAAAGCGGAAATCATCAATGTGGCTAATGTTTCAAATTTTTGATGTCCGTAATGATGATCTTTGTCCTTGGGCTTAAAAGACCAAACCACGGCAAGCAAGCCCGTGATACTTGATCCCGCGTCGGCTAGAGAATGAAAACCATCAGCCAGTACAGAAAGAACTTGTGTGTGAATGCCGTAGGCAATTTTTAAAGCACTGACAAAAAGATTTAGCACCAAGGCAATAATCAAAACATTTCTGATTTGCTTTGATTGCTGCTGGTTAAATCCAGTCATCTGACAAAACCAATGCGATGGACTTTCATCATGTTGGTTGCACCACTGGTTAATTGGGTGCCTGCTGCAACGATGACCAAATCACCTTTTTTCAATTTTGTTTGCTCAAGTAAAACTTGGTCTCCGTTGTAAAACATTTTGTCAGCGCTGTGTCCTCGTTTGGCCACGAATGATTTTACACCCCAAGCCAATGTGAGTTTTTCACGGGTGTGCGGTTTATGGGTGATGGCATAAATAGGTAATTTAGGTCTAAGCTTGCTCATCATGATGGCCGTGTGGCCCGTTTCCGTGTAGGTCACAATGGCTTTGTGTTCGTTGGGGTTGGCGATTTCACAAGCCGCTTTCAACACAGACAATTCTGGACCAACAATCGATTTTGAATTGGCGTGCCAGGCAAAATGATCGTTTTGCTCGGCCTTTCGGATGATGTTGTCCATGGTTTGAACGGCCAACAAGGGGTGGTCGCCTGTGGCGGTTTCACCCGAAAGCATCACGGCGTCGGTGCCGTCCCAGATGGCGTTGGCAATATCTGTGGTTTCGGCTCGGGTGGGTCTTGAATTACTCATCATGGATTCGAGCATTTGGGTTGCGGTGATCACGGGTACTTTTTTCTCGCTGGCCAAGCGAATGAGGTGTTTTTGTAAAACCGGAAGATCGGATGTGGGAAGCTCAACACCCAAATCACCTCTGGCGATCATGATGGCGTCGGCATGATCGAGAATGGGTAGGATGTGCTTGACCGCCTGGGGTTTTTCAATTTTGGCGATCACGGGCAGGATCATTTTTTTTTGCTTGATCATGCTTTTAGCTCTTTCAATGTCATGGGCAGTTTGAACAAACGAAAGCGCAACAAAATCAACATGAAATTTTTGTAAAAGATCGATCGCTTTTTTATCTTGGAATGTAAAAGAAGGAATGTCCAAATGCCGATCAGGGATGTTGATGCCTTGGTGATTTCTTAATTCACCGCCAACGATGATTTCACATTCAATGTCGGTTGATGTGGTGTTTAAAACAACGAGTTCCAGTTTTCCATCGGCCAACAAAATGCGATCTTTCTTTTGAACGATGTGTGGAAGCCTTGTAAACGAAATGGGTATGACCGAACTTGAGCCTTCGATTTTTTTTGTGGTGAGCGTGCATTTATTTTTGTTGGTTAAAAAAACAGGTTGACCATCTTTAAAATCGCCAATGCGAAGTTTGGGTCCGGGTAAGTCCGCCAAAATACCAATGGGCTGCCTTAATGTGCTGGCCACAGAACGAATGGTGCGAATCAATTTGGAATGAAGTTTGGCTGTGCCGTGAGAGAAATTGAGGCGAAAAATATTCACCCCAGCGTGAGATAATCTTTCAATCATTTTGGGTGACCAACTCGATGGTCCCAGTGTTGCAATCAGTTTTGTTTTTCTCATATTTTTTCCAATGGTTTTTCAAATTTTTTTCTTGAGAACATAAAGTAAACAATCCAGTCAACCATGCTTGGGCACAGCCGCTCAAGCCAAACCATTGTTTTTCCTCCCAAGGTCAAATACACCCGCTTTTTGTTTTTTTCAATGGCCGATACTATTGCGCAAGCTACTTTTTTTGGGTGCATGCCAGCCGCATTGGAAAACAAGGGTTTAAAATCAACGCTGCTTGCGTTGGTTTGAAAAGCCGTGTGCGTGAGGCCTGGACAAATCAAACTAACCCCCAATCCAAATGGCTTTAACTCAATCATCAATGATTCACTCAGCGCATTTAACGCGAATTTACTCATGCAATAGGCTGACATGAAAGGCACAGCCCTA
>JAYRVV010000337.1:0-3572 GCA_041918415.1 Bdellovibrionota bacterium
AGAAACCTACATACAGAATTAAATTCACTTGGTCACCAGTGTACTTTATCTAGAACTCCGGTCCCTGAGGCTCAGATTAATCACCATATCATTTTTCTTGGTTACCAAGGCATTAAAACGAATTTTGACTCATTAATGATCACACACATTGATTCTATTCAAAAAATGATCACAACCAAAAAATTGATGCAATCAGCAGATGTTGGCATATGCATGTCAAGTGAAACCATGCACAATCTTATCAACGAAGGAATCCCAAGAAGTAAATTGGCATATGTTTTACCAGCTCATGACAATCTATTTCAACCCAGGAAATTCCATTTGGGAATCACAAGTAAAGTGTTTTACGATGGACGGAAAAACGAACAATTTTTGCTTGATTTAGCAAATAAGATTGACCCAAGTTACTTTAAGTTCACCATTATGGGAAGTGGATGGGAATCTATTGTGACAGAAATTAAAAATAAAAATTTTGAAATCAACTACTTTAAAGACTTTAATTTGGATGATTACAAACAATTGATGCCGACCCTAGACTATTATCTTTATTTTGGATTTGATGAAGGCTCAATGGGTTTTATGGATGCACTTGCATCTGGAGTAAAAACCGTTGTCACACCGCAAGGCTATCACCTTGATGCTGTAAATGGAATCACGCATCCTATTGCTTCTTCAAAAGATCTAATCAAGCTATTCCTTCACTTACAAGACGACACATTCAAGCGTGTTGAATCAGTCAAGACTTGGAATTGGAGAAATTACGCAACCGAACACTTGCGCATATGGAATCTGAGAGTCAACAGTCAAATTGAACCGATCACCTCACTGCAAAGACAGGGTATTTTCAAATGGATATTGAGCCGCATTAAGTTTAACCATGCCTTATTTGTGGGAACGTTAAGAAACTATAAGTATGAAAAAAAATCTATTATAAAAGGTTTATCTAAATGGATTTTCAAAACGCTTTTTAAATAATCCAGTTAAAAAAACAATTTCCTGAGATTGAAAAATATATTTTTGAATCAGAATGTAAAGAATAGCTCCAATCGAAAACAAAACCATTTCAAAAGAACTGCCAAACATCCGTTGCAGACCAAATTTGACAAAACTCACAATCATCAAAACCAAGAGCATAGACAGCATGGGAGTTAAAACTGAACTTCTAACGAAATAAAAAATCGTATACCCATACATACGGTTTAAAAGATATCCATTCGCTAACCCTGCAAAACAATAAAGAATTAAATAGGCCAAAGGAAATGCGAGAATTGAAAAACGCTGCAATAGCAAAAACAAAGCACAAACAAAGACCAATGTCTCTAACATGCCCATCAGTGCAACCACCTTTGTATTCTTGTGAACATAATAACATTGTCCAATTACACTGCATACGCCCATCACCGGCAAGCTACACACCCAAACAGAAAACACCTCAAATGTTCTCTGGGAATCCACAAAGCTAAACTCACCTCGCTCAAAAAGTAATTGTACGAAAGGAAATCCGTAAAATGTTAACAACATCGCTAAAGGTATGTAAATAAAGAGTACGTATTTTATAATACGAAACAGAATGGAGTTAATGTCTCCCCTTTTTCCTTCAATTTCAAGTTGAACGATGATCGGAAAAAGAGCACTGATAAGCCCTGAGGTAATAAGTTGTTGGGGTAGCTCTATTAGACGATTGGCATAAGTTAGAATTGATATGGTCGACTCCTCCATTCCTGAGGCCACCCAACGCTCGATAACTGGCAATGAACGATAAGACAACATTCCAAAAACCAACGGAATGAGTAAACCAAAAATACTGTGATCAGTTTTTGAAATTATGTTTAATCTACTTGGCCACCACGCTCCCTTTTTTGTAATGAGAAACAAAATTAAAAATTGAATCCCAAAGGCAAACAAATTATAATAACCCAGGCCCGTAACACCAAAGTGCTGTGATAAAAACAATGCCCCAAAAATAAAAATTAAACTTCCAACAACTTTTAAAAGATTCGGAAGTAAAAACCTCTGTTCAAGAAAATGCATCGCAGAAAATAATTCAAAAACGACTGCAAAAAAAACTTGAATCAATGAAATCTTCATGACTTCCACTGAAATAGAATGATGATAAATACTTGGTTGAGAACTGATCATCCCAATTAATCGATCTGCAAAAAACCACAAAAAAATCAAAACAACTGAAATGAATATGGTTAATTTTAAAAACAGCTCGCCAAAATAAGGGTTTTGTAAATTTCCATATTTAGCCTTGCATTCACTAAGAATCGGAATACATATAACACCTATCGCCGGTGCCAGTATGCTCGAAAGAAAGTTTGGTATCGTAACGCCAAGAAAGTACGCATCCAATTCTGGACTAACACCAAAAATACTTGCGATTATGGCACCAGCAATCAATCGCAAAACCAGAGATAAAAAATTCAAACCTGATACGATGAATGTGTTTTTTACAAGATTTTTCAAAAAAGACTCCGAAAAAAATCTATTTCATATTGAACAGCGCTCTGTTTTCAAGAATCCATTCATGTGTGTTTTTTAATCCATCTTCAAGCGAATAAGAAGGTTTCCACTGAAAGTCTTTCAAGATGAGCGAGCCATCTCCCTGTGAATGCCTCACATCACCCTTTCTTGAATCTAAATATTTAGGAAGCGCTTGGACTTTTAATACGGCTGCAATTGTATGAAAAAGCTGATTAATGCTGATGCTACCACCACCTGCAACATTGTAAACCTGCCCACATGCCTGTTCATGATTCATTGCTAGCAAATTAGCCTGAACAACATCATGAACAAATGTAAAATCTCTGGTTTGATGACCATCGCCGTGTATGGTTGGTTGCTCGTTATTTAAAAGAGCAAAAAAGAATCTTGGAATCACAGCTGCATATTGAGAAAGAGGGTCTTGTCGAGGACCATAAACATTAAAATACCTCATTGAAATGGTTTGAAGACCGTAGGACTCATAAAATGCGCGACAATAATGTTCTTGTGTGAGTTTTGAAACCGCATAAGGCGATAGCGGTATCGGCGAATGAGATTCCTTTTTTGGTAATTCCATCACACCACCGTAAGCCGACGAAGATGCGGCATTGATGACTTTTTTCACCCCAGCATTTTTTGATGCCCAAAGAATATTGAGTGTCCCAACTGTGTTCACGTGATGAGTGTAATGTGGATCTAAAACAGAACGCGGAACAGAACCAACCGCAGCTTGGTGAAAAACAACTTCAACATCTTTAACAAGCTTGTGACAAACATTAAGGTCAGTGATGTCTTCCTGTTTAAATACAAACTGATCTTTATAACCAGAAGCCTTTTTGAGGTTTTCTATCTTTCCACTAAACAGATTATCAACAACAACAACTTCATGTCCATTGGCCAACAGACGATCCACCAAGTGAGAACCGATAAATCCCGCCCCACCCGTAACCAGACATTTCTTCATTTTAAACTCTGTCCTTTGATAAGTCTTTTGCAAAAAACACCATCAGCACACCCATTATCTTAACATTGAGAAAAAACCAAGTAGATCCATTGCAATCCTAGTTTCAAATTGGCTAAGACGA
>JAYRVV010000338.1:0-2404 GCA_041918415.1 Bdellovibrionota bacterium
GATACGGTTACCCGTATACCTGATTTCGAGTCAGGCGCCTTCGACCACTCGGCCATCTCTCCTTATCTCAATAAATCCACAAACCTCTTTAAAATAAATTTCCACCTATGGTCGAATGCACTTCGCGCCTTCCTTCCGGTCAAAAATGCTTTTGCCATCTCTCCATCCTCAGCACATGAACAAAATCACTAATTTTGAAAAATCCTCATTTTATAAAATGAACGGTAGACAAACACCAAACCCAACACAAAAAAGATCGCTGAACTGAGCAAACTCCATCCCCTTTGCATTTCAATCGCCAATTCAACGGCCAACAAACCAAACAAGGTCGTGAACTTAATGACAGGATTCATGGCCACCGAAGACGTATCTTTAAAAGGATCACCAACCGTATCTCCCACAACCGTTGCATGGTGAAGGGCTGTTCCTTTCATTCGTAACTCTGTTTCAACCAATTTTTTTGCGTTATCCCAAGCACCTCCTGCGTTGGCCATAAAAATAGCTTGGTACAAACCAAAAATTGCTATCGAAATTAAATATCCCACAAAGAAGAATGGTTCAAAGCATGCAAAAGCCAGCGTTAAAAAGAAAACTGTTAGAAATATATTGAACATTCCCTTTTGCGCATACTGTGTGCATATTTCAACCACCTTTTTGCTGTCACTGACCGATGCTTTTTCGACTCCATTGAGTTGAATGTTTTTCTTGATGAATTGCACAGCCCGGTAAGCGCCCGTAGAAACCGCTTGCATGGAGGCACCACTAAACCAATAGATCACGGCTCCACCTGTCACAAGGCCCAATAAAAATGGTGGATGCAAAAGGGAAAGCTTATCCAAGTCGTTTAAAAGCCCATCGGTCAACATCATGATGATGGAAAAAATCAACGTCGTTGCACCCACCACAGCCGTACCTATCAAAACAGGTTTCGCCGTGGCCTTGAATGTGTTTCCTGCGCCATCGTTGTCCTCCAAAAACGCCTTGGCTTTTTCAAAATTGGGTTCAAATCCAAAATTCTGCTTTATTTGAGATGCAATGTTTGGAATGGATTCAATCAATGAAAGTTCATAAATCGATTGTGCATTGTCCGTCACCGGTCCATACGAATCCACCGCAATGGTCACAGGACCCATGCCTAAAAAACCAAAGGCAACCAAACCAAAAGCAAACACAGAAGGTGCCAACATGATTTCATTTAAACCCATCAATGAAAAGACATAAGCCAACATCATAAGAAGTACAATCACCAGGCCCAACCAAAATGCGCTAAAATTCCCCGCAACCAATCCTGAGATGATGTTTAAAGAAGCCCCACCTTCTTTTGAAGCTGTGACAATTTCCTTAACGTGCAAGCTGTGTGTGGAGGTGAATAATTTGACAAACTCAGGTATCAAAGCGCCCGCTAAGGTTCCCAAACTTATGATGCTCGACAGTTTCCACCAAAGCCCACTGTACAAAATATTTGGAATGAATAAAAAAGAAATCAAATAAGTGACCCCGATTGACAACAGAGATGTCACCCACACCAAAGTGGTCAATGGCTTTTCAAAATCCATGTGATCTTTATTCCCATACATCACTTTGGCAAAAGCGTGATTAACAAAATACGCCAAAGCACTGGTGACGACCATCATCACGCGCATCACAAAAATCCATATTAACAATTGAACTTGAATCACAGGATCATGAACCGCCATCAAAATGAATGTGATGAGCGCCACACCCGTAACCCCATACGTTTCAAATCCATCTGCGCTGGGTCCCAACGAGTCTCCCGCGTTGTCACCCACACAGTCAGCCACCACGCCCGGGTTTCTTGCATCGTCTTCTTTGATGTTAAAAACAATCTTCATCAAATCAGAGCCAATATCGGCAATTTTTGTAAAAATGCCCCCCGCGATTCGAAGTGCTGCAGCACCCAAAGATTCTCCAATGGCAAAACCTATGAAACAAGGGCCCGCGTAATCTGAAGGAACAAACAGCAATATCACCAACATTAAAATCAGTTCCACACAAATCAAAAGCATGCCAATGGACATTCCAGCTTTCAAGGGTATGTCATGCGTTAAAAAAGGTTTTCCCATCAACGAGGCAAACGCAGCCCTAGAATTGGCAATGGTGTTGATTCGTATACCAAACCAAGCCACTAAATAACTGCCCAATATGCCCACAACACTAAAAATCAAAATGGCGAGCACTTTGGAAAATTCAAAATGTCTTAAAATTCCAAAATAAATCACGATGATAAAACCAATAAAAAATTCTAAAATTAAAATGAATTTTCCCTGAGTCAGTAAATAAGTCTTGCAGCTTTCATAAATCAATTCTGAAATATCTTTCATGCTTTGATGGCTTGGCATTTTGATGAGTTTTTTATAGATCCACAATCCAAAAAATAAACCAA
>JAYRVV010000339.1:0-1985 GCA_041918415.1 Bdellovibrionota bacterium
AGCATTTTCACATGGGCATCCCCATTGATGGATTTGGTGGAGGGGCTTTTGAATCGTCTGGGACTGTTCATCACAGCCAGCATGCACGAAGGTGTGATAAAAGATTTTATTCTGGATGCCCTTATTGCTGGCATGGGATCCTTTTTGGTTTTTGTACCTCAGATCATGATGCTAACTTTGATTATTGGTTTATTGGAAGACTCAGGCTATTTGGCTCGTGCTTCCATCATTTGTCATAAACCATTAAGTAAGTTTGGCTTGTCAGGTCAAAGTTTTGTTCCGTATTTAAGTGGATTCGCTTGTGCGATTCCGGCCATTATGGCTTCGCGCACGATTCGATCTCCTAAAAAAAGGTTGGCAACCATTTTAACCATTCCATTGATGGCCTGTTCGGCAAGGTTGCCTGTTTATGCCTTGTTGATTGCAGCACTTATTCCAAATCAAAAATATTTATTTGGTCTGGTCGGTTTAAGAGGTTTGGTTTTTTTTCTTTTATACCTATTTGGTATTGTTCTGGCCGTCATTGCGGCCAATGTTTTAACAAAGTGGACCCAGTGGCAATCGGGTGATTCTCCCTTTATCATTGAATTGCCACCCTATCGGTGGCCTCATTTTAAGCCCTTATTGTTTAAAGCATTCAACAGTGGAAAACTATTTGTTTTAAAGGCGGGATGGATCATCTTTATTGCAACGGTCATCATATGGTTTTTAGGGTATTTTCCCAAAGGACAAGGGCATTTGGAAAGTTCATGGTTGGCCAGTATCGGGAAACTACTCGACCCGGTATTCGCAAGACTGGGTTTGGATTGGAGGTATGGAACAGCGATACTGGTGTCGTTTTTAGCTCGTGAATTGTTTGTGGGTACGCTTGGAACTTTGTTTGGTATTGAGGATGCAGGTGAAAACATCAACAATCTAGCACAAAATATTCAAGAAAGCGGTTTGACACTTTCATCTGGAGTTGCGCTTTTGTTGTTTTATGCGCTGGCCTTACAGTGCGTATCAACATTGGCCATTATCAAAAAAGAAACGGGCAACGCACGTGTGCCCATTTACGCATTCATTTTTTACACCTTGCTCGCGTATCTGATCGCTTTACTTGCGAAATCGGTTCTAAGTTTCATTTTTCAAATATAATTTACTTCAATCGTGTTTTTAGCAAATCACTCATGGCCAATAGGCCATCAACCCAAGTGAAGATTCCTACCAACTTGCTGTTGCTCATGACCACAGCACAGCCATATTTCTTAAAAGCCATTTCCTCACAAACCTCATCGAGCATTGCATCTGGGTCAACTGTAAAAACATCGGATACGGCAATATCTTTTACTTTGGATAGTGCAGGGTTGACATCTTTAAAGCCCTTGATGAATTTTAAATCTCTATCGGTGATCAAACCAACCAATTGACCACCTTCCAATACTGGCAAATGCCGGATGCCATATTTCTTCATCATTTCATCAGCACCGGCCAAGGTTTGATCAGCCCCAATGCTGTGTGGACTTGTGGTCATAAATTTTTGAATACTCGGAACAGTTTTACTCATTGAATTCTCCTTGTACGTTTTTTATAAATAGTGGCCTTGCGTTAGAATATGACATGGATCATGTTCATACCAAAAATTAACATTTTTGAAAATGTACTTTCCAAATAAAATGGCATAAATTCTTAGCGTGCTAAAGCAAAATGTTGCCATATTAGGCGCATCGCCTCATCATGACCGTTACAGTTACAAAGCAATGGTCGAGTTGAGAAAAAAAGGACATCAGGTTTTTTTGGTGAGCCCAAAATACGCTGACATTGAAGGACAGCCTGTTTACGCCAATCTTTGCGATGTGAAAAAAGTCATCGACACAGTTACGGATTATGTCAATCCGAACATTTCAAGACAACTTGGTGCCCAGTTGCTCAAAGTTAAACCAAGACGAGTGATAAACAAACAAGGTTCAGAAAAACCGGAGCATGCCAAAGAATTGTCAGGTAAA
>JAYRVV010000340.1:0-1524 GCA_041918415.1 Bdellovibrionota bacterium
TAAACCAACATTCAATGAAGATGGAGCGATGGATATTCGCGATGGTCGTCATCCTGTTGTTGAAAGTTTGCTCAAAGAGCAATTCATTGCCAATTCCATCAACCTTAATCATGTGAACGCTCAGTTGGTGGTTTTAACGGGCCCCAACATGTCGGGAAAATCAACCATCATGAGACAAATTGGCCTCATCGCTTTGATGGCTCAAATGGGTTCATTTGTGCCGGCCGGTCGAGCTGATCTGTCGTTACTTGACCAAATATTCACACGAGTGGGTACAGGTGATGACCCTGCATCCGGTCGATCCACGTTCATGGTTGAAATGAATGAGACAGCGAATATACTTAGAAACGCCACTAAGAATTCTTTAATCATCTTGGATGAAATTGGACGAGGAACAAGTACATTTGATGGTTTGTCTATTGCATGGTCTGTGGCTGAGCATATCCACGATGTGATCCAGGCCAAAACAATATTGGCCACACATTACCATGAACTGACGTCGCTTTGTCTGCTTAAATCAAAGGTGTTGAACATGAACGTTTCGGTCAAAGATCACAAGGACAAAATTGTTTTTCTGCACAAGCTTGAAGCAGGTCCGGCCAATAAAAGTTATGGCATTGACGTTGCCAAATTGGCGGGAGTTGTGCCCAGTGTTTTGACAAGGGCTGCGTTTATTTTGTCGGCATTGGAGCAAGGAGAGTTTGACGCGCTTTTTAATGTGACCAAACTAGACAAACAATTGCCTTTAACCTTAAGTGCCAATCATCCAAGCATGATGGATGTTCAAAGCGAAATGGCTTGCTTGAACCTTGATGATGTCAGTCCAAAGCAGGCACATGCTTTGATCGAGAAGTGGAAGCAAATGCTTCGGTGAACTTATCGAAACGATAAAATTGGTGTATAAGTACCCTCAGTGCTGCGGTTTTCATTAAAATGTTTGTTGGTGTTTTGTTTTTTTAAGGCTCTGGCTCAAAGCCCGACCTTGATCAAACACGTCGAAATCATTGAAACTGAGCAAAACGTCAAGGTCTTGATCAGCACAAGTAAAAAGGCTGAAATTTCAACCCATTTTTTATCTAAGCACCCAGGGGATGAAAACCACGCCAGATTTTACATGGACGTGCTTGATGCTCGCATCATTGCTTCCATCACAATGCCTCGGGTTAAGCCTGACTCGATCATTTTAAACATCCGTGCAGCCCAAAATGAGCCGGAAAAATCCAGAATCGTTTTGGATCTTGTAGATACAGTCAAAGAAGATGCTTTTGAAACAAAAGTGCAGGATGATCAAATCGTTTTGACAATCGCCACGCATTCAAACACCGCGCAAATTGTTAACCTTGGTGTTCATGAATCAAATCCGATTGATTTATCCAAAATCACCAGCCAACATCAAAAGCAAGCCAACGAATTGAAGAATAAATACAGAATTATTTTGGATGCAGGTCATGGCGGAGACGATCCCGGGGCAAAGGGCCCTCTTGGAACAATGGAAAAAGATGTGACGATGGACATTGTTCGAAA
>JAYRVV010000341.1:0-7221 GCA_041918415.1 Bdellovibrionota bacterium
CGTGAAACTTTTGAAATGCTAACACCGGTGAGATCTTTGACTTCTCTTTGGGTTTTATGATCCAGTAAGTATTTAACGATTTTCCAACGATCAAGCATGTCTTGCTGTTCTGGAGGGGTGAGAAAATCCTGAAGCAGCATGGCGAGTTCTTCATTGGTTTTACAGGTTCGAAAAACTTCGGCCAGTTTTAACAGTCCATCTTTTAAATCTTTTTGAGCTGGTGTCATGGTTTTAAAATTTGCTCATGCATAAGTTTTTGATGATGCTTTGATAGAAAGTACAATCTTAAACCCGCACTCAACCAGTATGGACTGTCGGCAAGGTTGCTCTCAACCTGGGACCACATCACCTGAGCCCGGATGGGAATGATGAGTGTTTGAATTGGAAAATAAAGTTCAAGCACCTGACTTGCACACAAAAGATTCGAACTTAAAACATTGAGTCCGTTTTTGGACGCATTTTGGGAAATGGCGCTAAACAGTTTTTCTTTTTTGTTTTCTTCAAATACAAAACGAAAACCTTTGTGCAGTGAAGTTCGTGCTTCATCCCTGCGATTGTTTACAACCGATGGATCATTCGCTTTGAAATGGGCTGTCATAAAAAAATTCCTCTTCCTGTGAATTGTATAAATTGGTATCCAAGGGCATTTTCCATGGGTTGGGTACAGGTCTGACAAAACGAATGCCCAATTCACAAACCGGTTTTTCGCCCGGATCTTTGATGTCGCTTTCGTGTTTCCAAACCACTTGACCCAACATTCTTAGGGGAGGTTGCTTTGGTGCAATCAAAACCTGAACAGAAACACGCTCGCCAACTGAAAAATCTTTGGATGTTTCAACAGAAACACCTTCAGAACTTAAGTCTGTACAAATGGATGACATGTCCTTGTCGTCTTGACCCAATTGAGCTGGCAGTTGCACTGGAAAGCGAGGGATTCTTCGCTTTTCAAAGCGGTCTGTCGCCAATTGTTCTTTGTATGAAGCCATGAATCATTCCTATCAAAATCATGTAAAAATTTCAACCCTTTAGCTTAAAAGTATGTTTTTATAGCATTATGCGTTAATTTTGTCAATGGTCAGATTGTAAGCATCCAAACCCTGTTTTTACTTTTTTTATCATCTTTGTTAAGTTTGCATTCATTTTTGAAGGGGTAAAAGAAAAGGTTTAAAGGGAGAAACATGAAAAAATACATTTCGTTTTTTGTTTTATGCTCATTGTTGGCACAAGCTCAAACCTTGTGGACATCCGGCACGGAAAGCAAAAAAGTTAACCGTGGTGAAAAAGTTCTGACGCCAAAAACGTACGTCAATGTGGCGCAATCGGTGGGTCCTGCCGTGGTCAACATCAGCATCACCAAAATGCTTAAAAACTCTGGACGGATGTTTCCTTTTTATCATTCTCCAAATCAGGAGCGAGGACCTTTTGATGATTTTTTTGGAAATGACTTCTTTGAAAAATTTTTTGGTTCACCCAAGAGGGAAAAAAATGGCCAAGACAGCAACGATGAAGGTTTGAAACAACAAAGCTTGGGCTCGGGTTTCATCATCCATGAAGATGGTTATGTTGTGACCAATCACCACGTCATCGCACAAGCAGACGAAGTGAAAGTGATTTTATCCGATGAAAGTGAGTACCTGGCTAAGGTGATCGGTTCAGATCAAAAAACCGATGTGGCTTTGTTGAAAATGGATGGCAAGAAAAAATTTCCGACTGTGCTGTTGGGAGATTCTGATCAAATGGTGGTGGGTGATCTTGTGGTGGCCATTGGAAATCCTTTTGGTTTAAGCAACACCACCACCCAAGGCATCATCAGTGCAAAGGAGCGTTCAATTGGCCAAGGTGCGTATGATGATTTTATTCAAACCGATGCCTCCATCAATCCGGGCAATTCAGGCGGGCCTTTGTTAAACCTCAACGGCGAAGTGATTGGCATCAACACCGCCATTGTGGCTTCCGGACAAGGTATTGGTTTTGCCATTCCCATCAATTTGGCCAAAACAATCATCACCCAACTCAAAGAGCATGGCGTGGTCAAGCGTGCATGGCTTGGTGTGATGATACAAAAGGTAAACGACGAACACGTTTCTGCTCTCAAATTACCCAAAAAGCAGGGTGCCTTGGTTTCAGACGTGCAAAAAGATTCGCCAGCACAAAAGGCAGGTTTAAACAGGGGTGATGTGATCGTAAAATTTGACGGTCAGGACATCAAAGATTGGCATCAACTGCCGATGGTGGTGGCCAGCACCAGCATTGGAAAAACCGTTGGTCTTGAAGTGATTCGTGATGGTGCAAAAAAGACGTTTAAGGTCACAGTTGAAAAGCTTAAAGAACAAGTACAAGCAAAAGCCAATCTTGAAGTTCAAAAAGACAAGCCTGACAATTTGGGACTTGTTGTTGATGACATCGATGAGCAAACCTCAAAAAACTTGGATCAAGCAAAGGGTGTGCTGGTTGTTGCGGTTGATACCAAATCATCCGCGTATGCCAAGGGTGTGAGAGAAGGCGATGTGATTGTGGAATTGAACAAGAAGAACATTCAATCGCTTAAGGATTATCAGCAAGCTGCGGGTTCGATTAAAAAAGGTCAGTCGGTGTTGATGTTGATACAAAGAAAAGAAGGTACTTTGTATTTGGCGTTCACGTTGAACTAACAATACTTGCCCTGCTTGGTTAAGTCTTTTATCTTACCGCCATGCTGGATATTGTTTTATTGATGGTTGTGCTCATGGTCATGGCCTTTGGCTTTTACAAAGGCGTGATCATTCAAGCATTTGGTTTGATGGCCATCGTGTGTGCTTTCTTTTTTGCAAGCACCTGGGGCGCCTTCATGGTGCCCACCCTTGAAAATCAACTTTCCCTGACCAGATTTTTTGCACAAAAAACGGCGGCCGTTTTGATGGGTGTTAGCATTTACATTGGGTTTTGGCTGTTGGGGAAATTGTTTGAAAAAATATTCATTGAAAAAATCAGTGCATTGAAATGGTTTAACCGCCTGGGTGGGGCGCTCATGGGAGCTTTGAAGGCTTGCTTTGTGATTGTGCTTTTGCTGTCGTTTTTGGCTTTGTTTCCGGACATCAAATTTCCATTGTTTGATCAAAGCAGAATATTTTCTGCTGTCCGACAAATGCAATTGTTGGGAGACGTCAAGTTGCTCACAAGCATCAAACGTTTTGGTCAGGCTTTGAAAAACCCTCGCCTGATGAAGAAAATGTCGGATTCAAAAAAAGCCAAAGAGCTTTTTGATTTGTATGGGGTCGATCTTCAAAATCATGAATTTGTAGAAGCGGTTAAAAAGACTGATGTTAAAAAAATCAAAGACAATGAAAAAATTGAAACCCTGATGAAAGATGATGAGCTAAGCGATTTACTGGAAGAGCTTGAGAAGGAAGGCCAATGAAAAATTTATTTTTACTTTTTGTCTTTTTTGAAATCGCTTTAGGGGCGAATCCGAAGGTCGTGGTTTTGAGTTTGGATGGCTTAAGCGCCTCACTTTTATCAAAGGAAAAACCTTCGGTGTTTGTTCGTTTGGCCAATGAAGGCGCATCGGTCAAAAAACTGGTTCCGGTTTTTCCATCTTTGACATATCCAAATCACATCACGATGGCAACAGGCTGTGATCCTTCAGAGCATGGCATTGTCGCGAATCGTTTCTATGACAGGCAAAAGGGTTTTTTTCGCTATGGCCAGGATGTTTCTTTTTTACAGTGCGAACCCATTTGGACCTATGTTCAATCCAAGGGCATCCATGTTTGGGTGGATCGTTGGCCCATGTCATATGAACCGTTTGGCAACATTGCGATCAGATTGAATGAGAAAACATACAAGCCATTTAAAAAAGATAAAGATGTCCTGATGGATGTTCTGAAGGTGTTGAAAGAAAAAAACGGACCAAGGTTGATCATGGCTTATTTGCACGCGGTTGATTCTCAAGGACACGATGATGGTCCCGTGGGTTTTAAAACACTCAAACGTTTAAGGCAGCTTAATGCACATGTTGAACAGTTTATGGACACAGTTAAGCATGAAGTGAAGGAGCCGTTTGTGTTGATGGTGCTTTCAGATCATGGGATGACAGAAGTCAAAAATACAATTTCAACAAAATCGTTGCTCGCAAAGATAAAATGGAAACATGAAGCGGTTTCTTCCTCTGCATTCATTTCAATTCATTTCAAAGAAAAACATGATTTTGATCAAATCAAAAAAATATTTAAAAATGAAAAAAATGTTGAAGTCCTAAAAAAAGGCGACAACCTTCTTCAAAAGCACCATGAGCGCATGGGAGATGTGATGCTTGTAACCAAGCCGCCTTACATGTTTGAAAGCGACAGCAACGACAAATTCAAAAAACCTCCCAAGGGCATGCACGGTTACGATCCACAACATCCGGACATGGCGGCTGTTTTGTTTATGTACGGTGCGGGTGTTCAAAACAAGGCAGAGTTGGATCAAGCCAGCATGCTTGATGTTTACCCAACGCTGTTGCATTTACTCAACGTTTCACCCAAGCAAACAAGAAGTGGACGTGTCTTAAAGGAATTGTTTTAATGTGCTCACAGTTTGGCATCAAAACAGACGCAAAAACCCTCAGTCAAAAATACAGCATTAAAATACCCAAAGAACTTCAAGATCAATCGTGGGATCAAGTTGTTCAAGGGTTTTTAAAAACACAAGCAACGCCCGTGGTGATCTTGGACAACGATTGGCCGACGTTAAAAATCATGCAATGGTCACTGTGTCCAACATGGGCCAAAACATTTCCGTTTGATGCATCCACTTACAATGCTCGATTGTCACGAACCAATGCAAAGACCAAAGTTTTGGAACACATTTGGGAAGTGCCATCGTTCAAACATGCAATCAACAATCAACAAACGTGTTTGGTGCCAATGAATCACATTGTGGAATCGAGCTACTTTGGCCAACACCAAGGCCATGTGGTTAAGCTTTATTTAAAAAACGCAGAGTTGTTTTTTGCGGCGGGCATTCATGAACGTCATGAATTGAAAGGTCAGGTGCATGACACATTTGCAATTTTGACAGACGGCCCTGACGATTCGATGCTTTTTTGGGGACATGACCGCAAAATCATGCTGCTTTCGCCTGAAAGCTTGATGCCTTGGCAAAAGCAGGCCACATCGGCAAAAGAAAGTGTGGCTTGGTTAAGAGCTCATCAGAAGAAGGTTTCGTTCGAAGGTGAGCGGCTAAGGCCCTTAAAAGAAGGCTGGCAAAGACGATCGTTGAGTGAAGAAGAAGTCAAAAAGCTTTATGATCAAAACGTCAAAACTTAACTGACTGTCTCTGAAGAAAGCAACGATAGGGTTCTATCTTGAGTTTCCAAAGAAAAAAGGGCAAATCGTTTGCAAGGTTTTGGCCATTTCTTTGATTAAACTTTGCAAATTCTAGAGGGCCTCAAAAAGTGCCAGATGCGAGGCTTTGAGGCCAAATCGCCCGGAGGTGGACTTTTAGTCCATTGAGGACGATTTGGCTGAGGGTAACGAAGCAGATGGTATTTTTTCAGGCCCGATTAACTGGCTGATATCATTCACGACCTTAAGCAACATGATTTTTTTCGATAGACAATTGTTCAAAAAATGATTTGATGTGTGGCCATGTCGGCCGGTTTAAAAAAAGATGCACCCAATAATGTTGTGCCTTTGTTTTCACACCGTGTGGTTGCAGGTTTTCCATCCATGGCGGATGATCACATCGAAGCACGCTTGGATCTTAACGAACATTTGATCAAACACCCGGCCGCAACTTTTTTTGTGCGCGTGATGGGTCAATCCATGATGGGCGCGGGCATTTTTGATCAGGATTTGGTTTTGATCGATCGCTCACTTGTGGCCAAAAACAACAACGTCGTTTTGGCCATTTTAAATGGTGAGTTCACACTTAAACGTCTGGTTAAAAAAAAACAAGAACTGTGGCTTTATCCTGAAAACGTGGCATTTCAAGCAATCAATGTCAGCAATGATGCCGGTTTTGAAATTTGGGGTGTGGCCACGCATGTGATTCACTCACTATGATGGCCTTGATTGATTGCAATAATTTTTACTGCTCGTGCGAGCGAGTTTTTAATCCAACATTGATTCAAAAACCAGTGGTGGTTTTATCCAACAATGACGGTTGTGTGATTTCGCGCAGTCAAGAAGTAAAAGCGTTGGGCATCCAGATGGGTGAGCCGTATTTTAAAATAAAAAAAATATGCGAAAAAAACAAGGTGCATGTGTTTTCATCGAACCACGCCTTGTATGGTGATTTAAGTCAAAGGGTGATGACTGTGATCAAAACATTTTCACCGCGTGTGGAAATTTATTCCATTGATGAAGCGTTTGTGTGTTTAAAAGGAACCAGCGAGCTTCATGCATACGCGAAACACATGAGGGATGTGATTTATCGTTTGACAGGTATTGGCGTGTCGGTGGGTGTGGCTCAAACCAAAGTGTTGGCCAAGGTGGCCAACCAACAGGCCAAGCAAGATCCCAAGCAGTATGGCGGTGTTTGTGTTCTTGACGATCAGGCAAAGATCGATGAACTTTTGAAAAAGCTTCCCGTATCTAAAATATGGGGCATAGGAAAAAACTTATCGTTGAGGTTGTTGGCCTTTCAAGTGAAAACGGCCTGGGATTTGTGTGAGCTTCACGATTCAGTGGTTCAAAAGCATTTAAGCATTGTTGGTTTAAGAATCGTCAAGGAACTCAAAGGTCAGGCTTGTCTTGAGCTTGAGGAATTTTTAAAACCAAAGAAACAGATCATTACATCCAGAGCATTTGGAAAACCCGTTAAAGATTTTGGAAGTTTGAAGCAGGCTTTGTCGACATATGTTTCAATGGCGGCCACAAAACTTCGCAAGCAACATTCGACGTGTCAGAGCTTGATGGTTTACATTCAGACAAACCCTCATCGCTTTGAGCCGCAATATGCTCAAAGTGCGATGATGAATTTTTTAAGTCCAACACAAAGCACGCGCAAGCTGATTGGTGCGGCCGATGCGCTTTTGCTTGAAATACACAAACCGGATTTTTCATATAAAAAGTGTGGGGTGGTTTTGATGCGCTTACAGGATCAAGCATTGATGCAAATGGATTTTTTTTCCACGCATGATGACGATCGGGAAATCAGACTCATGAATGCGCTTGACACCATCAACTCACAGCACGGTGATCGCACGTTGCAATTTGCTGCCTGCGGTGTGAACCCTCATTGGAAGATGCTTTCAAA
>JAYRVV010000342.1:0-2606 GCA_041918415.1 Bdellovibrionota bacterium
AGATGACGTTAACGTGGCGGTTGAGTCGGTTGTAAAAAAATTAAGAGAAAAAGATAAGGTCATATAGGAGTAAACATGTCGATATTGGTATGGGTTGAACATCAAGAAGGTAAAATTAAATCAAGCTCGAAAGAGCTTTTAACAAAAGCAAAGCGTTTATCGGCGGATCTTGGACTTGAAGTTCACGCCATTGCCATGGGCCCCAAATCTCAAGCTTGTGTCAATGAATGCGCACAGTACGGGGCAACAAAACTGTATGTTGCAGACACAGCGACCACGTATCACCCTCAAATGGCACTGGATGTTTTTGAAGATGTTTTTAAGCAAAGTAAACCCAAGTATGCGTTTTGTACGGCCTCTGCCAAGGGGCGGGATTTTTTTGCAAGACTGGCCATGGTGAAGGATTGTGGCTTGCTTGGCGATTGCGTTGACGTGAAAATTTCAGGCAATCAATTGTGTGGCGTTCGATCGGTTTATTCAGGCAAGTGCTTGCAAGAAGCCAGCATTGAAAACAGCGAATGTGGATTTTTTAGTTTTAAACCAAATGTTTTTGAGATTAAGGAATCAAGGGTTTCTTGCCAAAGTGTTATGATTGATAAATCAGTATTTTCAAAGATTTACAGCATGATTTTGAAAGAAGTAAAAGAAGTTCAAAGCAAGCGCCCTGAGCTTGCTGAGGCCAATGTGGTTGTAAGTGCGGGTCGATCCATCAAAGATGCTGCAAACTTTAAAATGATTGAAGAATTGGCTGACGTATTGGGCGCGGCTGTTGGGGCTTCCAGGGCGGCTGTTGATGCAGGGTATGCTTCGCACAGCATGCAGGTTGGGCAAACGGGTAAAACGGTCAATCCCAAACTTTACATTGCCTGTGGTATTTCAGGAGCCATTCAGCACTTGGCGGGCATGCAAAGTTCGAAAGTGATTGTGGCCATCAACACAGATCCTCAGGCGCCCATTTTTCAAAAAGCCACTTATGGGATTGTGGGTGATATGTTTGACGTCGTTCCTAAGCTGACCCAGTCCATTAAAAAGCTGATCAATCAATAAAATATCAATGTTTTCAATAAGTTTTTGATTTAAACCAGTCGGGCCTCAAAAAGTACCATCTGTTGAAAAATTGGGGACAGACCCTTTCATTTCTGACCCTTTAATTTCTGTTGTTTGGCTTTGAAACGCATGAGTGTTTTCGTTGTAAGTGATTAATATTAAATGACTATTTCCTTGTAAAGCTTAGCTTTTTAAGAGGGTCTGTCCCCATGTTGGTCTTAGCCTTTTTATGTATAACAAGACGTGGCCATTTTGGAAGGTGGTGAGACAAAGATCATCGCCAACGAAGAAGGTGGACGTACAACTCCTTCCGTGGTTGCATTTTTAAAAGACGGCTCAAAAGCAGTTGGGCAAGTGGCCAAGCGCCAAGCGGTGACCAATCCTGAAAAAACAGTTTATTCTGTCAAGCGCTTCATGGGTCATCGTTTTGCTGAGGTGGGAGAAGAGAAAAACAAAGTTCCCTATAAAGTAAAAGAAGGCGCCAATGGCATGGCGGTGGTTGAAATTGATGGCAAAGATTATACGCCACCTGAGATTTCAGCCTTGGTTTTGCAAAAATTAAAAAGTGCAGCCGAGAGTTTTTTGGGACAAAAAGTAACAGAGGCTGTCATCACAGTGCCAGCCTATTTCAACGATGCCCAAAGACAGGCAACAAAAGACGCGGGTAAAATTGCTGGGCTTGAAGTTAAGCGCATCATCAACGAGCCCACAGCGGCTGCTTTGGCCTATGGCATGGATAAGAAAAAAGATCAGGTGATAGCGGTTTATGACTTTGGTGGTGGAACTTTCGACATTTCCATTTTGGAAGTGGGCGACAAGGTGGTTGAAGTGAAGGCCACCAACGGCGACACGCACCTTGGCGGTGATGACATCGATGACGTTTTGATCAAGTGGTTGGTTGATGAATTTAAAAAAGATCAGGGCATTGATGTGTCCAAAGACAAAATGGTTGTGCAGCGCTTGAAAGAAGCAGCTGAAAAGGCCAAAATCGAGTTGTCATCTGTTATGGAATCGGAGATCAACTTGCCGTTTTTGACAGCGGATGCTTCTGGGCCTAAGCATTTAAACATTAAACTTTCCCGTTCTCAGTTTGAAAAATTGGTGGCTCACGTGATTGAGCGAACCAAAGCACCATGTTTAAAGTGCATTCAAGATGCCGGGATAAACACCTCGCAAATTCATGAAGTGATCATGGTGGGTGGTTCCACACGCATACCCATGGTCAACAACATCGTGAAAGAAATTTTCGGTAAAGAAGGTTCAAAGACAGTCAACCCTGATGAAGTGGTGGCTGCAGGTGCGGCTGTGCAGGGTGGTGTTTTAGCTGGTGATGTGAAAGATGTTTTGTTGTTGGATGTTACACCCTTGTCCCTTGGTATAGAAACTTTGGGTGGTGTGATGACCAAACTCATTGAAAGAAACACAACCATTCCGGTTCGAAAATCAGAGGTGTTCTCAACCGCTGCAGATAACCAAACGTCGGTGGATATTCACGTGCTTCAAGGCGAGCGTGAGATGGCTTCAGGCAACCGAACATTGGGTAGGTTTCAACTGGGCGA
>JAYRVV010000343.1:0-2504 GCA_041918415.1 Bdellovibrionota bacterium
ACACTTTGCAACAACTCTTTGGAAATAGGTTGAATGTTATTGCAAAAGGGAAGAACTTTATTTTCAAAAACTGCTCTGGCTTGTTTAAGATAATGATTTTTGATGTCTTCAATGTTGAGCAAAAAAATGTTTTGGTTTTTTAACCCTTCGGAAATGATCTGTATGGATTCATTTTGTTTTTTTACAAACTGATGAATTTTTTCAACAATTGTTTTTTCTAAGGCTCCTTCTTCCGTTTGAGCTTTCATTAATCTTTTCTTCAAACTTGAATACCGAATCATAAAAAACTCATCCAAGTTGCTTGCCGTAATGCTCAAAAACTTCAAACGCTCAAACAACGGCGTCGATGGGTTCTTGGCTTCCTCCAACACGCGTTCATTAAAAGACACCCAACTGAGATCACGATCCATGTATGGGTATTGCTGCGCCATATTGGAAGCTGATGAATCGTTGGTCATGTTGACTTCATGTTCTTTTGTTTACCATTTCAACAAGAACGGCACAGGGCATTCGATACTTACTTTGATACATATTCAACTTTTTACATCTACAACTTTGAATGTATGTACAATTTTTCATGAAACGATCAAAACTGTAGGGTTCGCTCAAAGTGGCAAGTGTAACCATTGGGAATGCGTTGAAGATAGTCCTGATGGTAATCTTCAGCTGGATAAAACGTCGATGCTTCTTTGATCTCTGTCACAATGGGTTTTTTCCACACATTAGATTCGCTCACCCTTTTAATCACACGCACAGCAATGTTTTTTTGATCTTCATCGAGGTGAAATATGGCCGAACGGTATTGTGAACCGATGTCATTACCCTGTCGATGGTGGCTTGTTGGATCATGGATTTTAAAAAAATATAAAAGAATCTCTTCATAAGTAATTTTTGTTGAGTCAAACGTGATTTCGAGAGCCTCAGCATGACCGGTGTTACCTTGTTTCACTTGTTGATATGTTGGGTTTTGGCTAAGCCCACCGGTGTAACCCACTTGTGTATCTAACACCCCTTTTAACTTGCGCATCAGATCTTCTACGCCCCAAAAACAACCTCCTGCCAGGATGGCCTTTTGTATCTTATTTGAAACAAATAAATTTTTGAATTCACCGTAACCTTCTTTTTCCAAATTGGCGACCGGTATAAATCTTAGTGCGGCCGAATTAATGCAATATCGCATACCCGTAGGTTTTGGCCCGTCGTTAAAAACATGGCCCAAATGGGAATTGGCTTTTTTTGATCTCACTTCAATTCGTTCCATCATCAATTTAGAATCTTTTTTCTCAACAATGTTATCTTGAATCAATGGTTTGATGAAACTTGGCCAGCCCGAACCTGAATCATACTTATCCAGAGAGCTAAACAACGCTTCCCCGCTCACCACATCAACATACAAGCCTGGTTCTTTATGATTCCAATACTCGTTTTGAAAAGGCGGTTCTGTGCCCTCCTCTTGTGTCACTTTGTATTGTAATGGGCTTAGTTTTTTCTTTAAATCATTCATGTTTTTTGTCTCCTTCGCCATAAGGGCTTGGTAAAATAGGATCGATAAGCAAAAAAGTCTAAATTTTGAAGTCTTCATTTTTATGCTCTGACTTTCTTTAAAGTTTTGGTTGCTTATGCTAAAGCATCGTGCTGTATGACACTTTTTGAAAAAATAATCCATAGGCAGATTCCTGCAAAAATTATCCATGAAGATGATTTGTGCATTGCGTTTGAAGACATCGACCCTCAGGCCCCCGTCCATTTTTTGCTGGTACCCAAAAAACCTATTCCTTCAATCGTTGAGCTTGACGCTCAAGATGAAAAACTCATGGGTCACCTCATGTTGACGATCAGTCGCTTGACGAAAAAATTAGGCCTTCACACCAATGGGTTTCGATTGAACATCAACACCAAATCTGATGGCGGACAAACGGTTGATCACTTGCACATTCATGTGTTGGGTGGTCGCCCCATGAAATGGCCACCGGGATAAACCATGTCTAGACAATCATTTCCACACACCCGACTAAGAAGAACACGACAGGCCTCCTGGATACGAGATTTGGTCCAAGAGACGCGCTTGAGTGTCAAGGATTTAATTTGGCCCGTGTTTATTCAGGAGGGGCATGGCCTATGCGAACCCATTTCTTCAATGCCAGATGTATATCGATACAGCATTGATGAAGCTGTACAAAAAGCAAAGGAAGCTCATGATTTAGGCATTGCATGCATTGCTCTTTTTCCAAAAACACCGAATGAGAAAAAAGATGAAATGGGCTCAGAGGCTTTAAATGAAAACAATTTGGTCTGCCAGGCCGTAAGAAAAATAAAAAAAGAGATCCCTAAGCTTGGCATCATGTGTGATGTTGCTTTGGATCCATACACTTCGCACGGTCATGATGGCATCATCATTGATGGCAAAATACACAACGATGCCACTTTGGAATTGCTCGCCAAGCAATCGCTTAATCAGGTTAAAGCAGGCTGCGATATTTTGGGCCCATCAGACATGATGGATG
>JAYRVV010000344.1:0-2053 GCA_041918415.1 Bdellovibrionota bacterium
GTAGGTTTCTTGCAAACTTGCCAAGGATCCAACCATTAACGTCCTCATAGGATACGATGTTGATTTTCATGCTCATTTTTTCTCGATCACTGCATATCCGGTCCAATTGGATTCATCAATCTGTCTATTGGACATCCAGTTATTAATTTTAATAATATTGAATCCTAAAGCTGAAATTGTGTGTTCTAACTCAGGAAGAAAAAAATAACGCATTTTATGTGTTTCATGATTGAAGTAGACCGCTTTTGTTTTTTTATCATAGATTTTTAGTTTATAATGAACCTCCACAATGTTGGATTGTGGTTTTAAGATTGGATTCGCAAATCGAGTGATTTTGATGTCCTTATTTTCAAGAATTTTTTTTCTTTTTTCAGGTCGGATCAAAAGTACGGCCGGTCCGTACCAAAAATCGAAAACAAACCTCCCGCTTTTTTTTAAATTTCTGTGGGCAGTCATTAAATAGTTTATGAAACTCTGATTGCTTGTTTGATAACTTGCCACATGAAAGAGAGAAATCCCAGCAGAGTATTTTTTTTTGAAGTTGAAGCGTGTTGCATCACCATAAAATAATTTAATTTTGGATCTAACCGTTTGCTCTAGTTTTGATAATTTATCTGTTGCCATTTTTAGCATCGATCGACTCAAATCAACTCCCTGAACTTGGATGCCTATTTTTGCAAATTCAATTGCGTGTTGACCTGTCCCACACCCCAGTTCAAAAAGTGACGTCGTTAAGCGTAATTGTTTTAAAATAAACGATGCTTCACTTCGATAATCTTTATCTTTGTACAATAAGTCATAATATTGGCTGTATAATTCAAAATTACTGGATTTCATTTTCTAACCGAATCAATAATCTCCAAGAGAGTCTTCGCACAATGAGTGAGCTGTTTTTCTTTGAGGGCCATACCACTTGGCAAATAAAATCCTCTTCTGGCGATGCGTTCGCTTACGGGTAGATTAACGTTTTTAAATAAACCCATCTTTTTGAAAACGGGTTGCTCATGCATAGGCCAGAAAAAAGGGCGGCTACCAATGCCTTTTTGATTTAGAAGATTTGTAATGTAGGAGGCATCATGGGGTAAATGGTCTGACAAAACAATTCCAAAAACCCAGTAATTGTTCTTTGAGTAAGGTGTTTCTTGGACTTGGAATTTTAAATTCTCATTGGTTTTTAGTAAACTCATGTATAGATCACCCATGGTTCTTTTGATTTGAGTAAATCGATCAAGCTGTTCCAATTGTGCGAGGCCAAGCGCAGCCTGCATGTTCGTCATGCGATAGTTCCACCCGAGCTCATCGTGAACGAAACGTTTGTTTTGCACAAAGCATAAGTTTCTTAGAGATTTGCAACGCCGCGCAAGTTTCTCGTTATCGGTTAAAATCATTCCACCTTCGCCTGTGGTGATGTGTTTGTTTGGGTAGAAACTAAACGTACTGATGTCTCCAAAAGATCCACATGGCTTCCCATAATATGTTTGTCCATGCATCTGTGCTGCATCTTCGATGACATAAAGATTATATTTTCTTGCCAGGTCCAAAATGGGGTTCATGTCAACCGGTAGCCCATAAATATGTACCGCCATGATTGCTTTTGTGTTTTTAGTTATGGATGATTCAATTTGCTCGATACGCATCGTCCAAGTATTTGGATGGCAGTCAATTGGTACTGGAATGCATCCATTTCGAATGATCGCGGCAGCACAAGATATAATTGTAAATGAGGGTAAGATAACTTCACAACCTTTGGGCAGCTCAAGTGCAGCGACAGCAACGTCTAGCGCAGCGCTTCCATTGCAAACTGCGATACCGTTCTTTCTCTGGCAATACGATGCAAATTTCTCCTCAAAGCTACTGATAAAAGGGCCTTCAGAGGAAATCCAACCAGTCTCGATGCATTCCATCAGGTATTTTTTTTCATTTCCCCAGAATCGGGGTTCATGAAGAGGTACGTGATTTTGTGTTTTGAACACTGATTTTACAAAATCTATGAATTCTTTATACATTGTATATCCCGGTTTTGTATTTACTTAAATTTTCGGCTTTTGTAAAC
>JAYRVV010000345.1:0-2301 GCA_041918415.1 Bdellovibrionota bacterium
TGTCTGGAATATGGGATCTCGAGGAAAACGGGATATAAAATTTGGAAGCGATACCAAGAAGCGGGTGTTCACGGACTAACGGATCGAATCCGTCGACCCAATCACTATGCAAATCAATTGCCGATGCAGATTGAGCAGTTTATCTTAAGGATCAAACAAGATAAACCGAGTTGGGGGGCTCTTAAAATTAGAGATCGGTTGGTTCGAAAATATCCAGATATCGTAACACCCGCCAAAAGCACGATTCATACGATTTTGGATCGACATGGGCTGGTCAAACAAAGAAAAAGAAGACGGCATCGACTCGAAGGAACTCCGTTATCCTATGGACAAACTCCCAATGATCTATGGTGTGCAGATTATAAAGGAGAGTTTATGTTGGGCAATCATCAGTACTGTTATCCTTTGACAATCAGTGATTTTAGAAGTCGGTATTTGTTTGCTTGTGAAGCTTTGGAAAATACCCGAGAAATAAATGCTTTTCCTGTTTTTGAAAAAGCATTTCAAGAATATGGTTTACCCAAAGCGATTCGTACTGATAACGGGGTTCCATTTGCTTCTGCTTGGGCTTTGTTTGGGTTAAGTCGGCTGTCGGTTTGGTGGCTAAGACTGGGAATTGAAATTGAACGGATCAAGCCCGGACACCCTGAACAAAATGGTCGTCATGAAAGAATCCATCTAACCCTAAAGAAAGAAACAACAAAACCTCCAGCACAAAATATTTTGGCCCAACAAGCAAAGTTTGATGAATTTAGGGAAGAATACAACTCAGATCGACCTCACCAGGCACTCGACATGAAATACCCATCGGAAATCTATCACCCTTCTTCCAAAGCGTACAAAGGCTTACCAGATCTTGAATACCCAACACACGATCTAACCGTGAATGTAACGTGGTGTGGAAGGATTTGTGTTCGAGGAAACAAAATTCATTTGAGCCAGGTGTTTGCGGGACAATGCGTAGGAATTAAGGAGGTGGATGACAAAATCTGGTTAGTAAGCTTCATGGACTATGATTTAGGATATTTTGATGAAGATAGTCATAAGTTTGAACCTCTGAAAAACCCTTTTGGTCCAAAACTTGTTGATACCTCATCGTTAGAGAAAAAAGAAAAGCTGGCGAGCGCAGCGGAGCTCTTATGAAGCTAGCGCAAGCAAGCCAGCGATTGTTGTGGTATAACCAAAATCTGTTACCCATGTCTCCGGTATAAAATGTAACCCATGTCTCCGGTACGGACCTCTTATTTGTGGCGGGGTGTACGGGACTCGAACCCGCGACCTCCAACGTGACAGGCTGGCGTTCTAACCAACTGAACTAACACCCCGAAAGTGGCGATCTTTTAACAGTGTAGAGTTTTTACGTCAAACTTAAAATGCATGGTTTTGACGTGGAAAAACTGTGAGATATGAGCACAAATCATTGATTTTAATGTGGTTTTTGAAATACACTTGACCTCACATTGCTTAAACCATATCAACTGCTTGGACTGAAATTGGGCACAAAAAATCGTGTTGACCGTGCGCTTAACGAATGCGTCAGCTGCGTTTATCATTTGCTCTTAAAAAAATATTTTTTTCATTCTCAAAAGGCGTATCAGATTGAGCGAAAATTATTTTTAAAACATCTTAAGATTTTGCTTTTGTTGGTCATGGATCATGGTTGTTTAAATCAGTTTAGATGTCATCATTGCCAAACGCGGGTTCAAAACACGCTTGGGCATTTTGTTCGAGATATGGAAAAAATATCCTCAGTTCTTTTAGAAGATGTGATGGCCGCGTATGAGGGTGATCCCGCAGCCAAAGACGAAACGGAAATCGTGTTGGCCTATCCTGGACTGTTGGCCGTGGCCATTTATCGATTTTCAAACTGGCTTTACCATCAAAACGTTGCCTACATACCTAGAATGTTTTGTGAACACGTTCATTGTTTAACCGGCATTGACATTCACCCAGGTGCGAGCATCGGTAAACGTTTTTTCATTGATCACGGAACGGGTGTGGTGATTGGTCAGACAGCTGTCATTGGAGAAAACGTGAAAATTTATCAGGGTGTAACTTTGGGAGCGCTTTCGTTTCGAAAAAACAAAAAGGGTGAGTTGTTACGCGAATACAAGCGACATCCAACCATACAGGATGATGTTGTGATTTATGCCGGTAGCACGATTTTGGGTGGGCAAACCATCATCGGTAAAGGAAGCATCATTGGGGGCAATGCTTGGATCACCAAATCGATTGATCCTTATTCTTTGGTGGTGAGCGAGCATTCTAAATTGATAAAAATAAAAAAACAAAAATTAAAAA
>JAYRVV010000346.1:0-2259 GCA_041918415.1 Bdellovibrionota bacterium
AAACCACGTTTTGTCATTAACCAAACAAGTTGTTTTTAGAATGCTTCGCAAAAAAGATGAAGCAACAGTCAATACCATCATGACGAATTTTTCCACCTATAAACAATGGACAGAGCAGTTTTTATGTAGAGGTCTTTATCAGTTTGATTTGATTTGTGGTCATAATCCTAAAGGGTTTCAAGATGTGAAAGATTTAGCAATCAAGGAATTTTACAGTGACTTTCACATGTGTAAATCCAAAACAGGTCCTTGTTTGTTTAAGCTGTCTTTTAAGCCTGAAAAAGAAAAGTTCAAACACGACACATTTGTTCGGATATATCCCATTTCGTTTTACGTTGATGTTCAAAATCAAATCAATGACATCAATCAGTTTTGTTATTCAAAATATTTAAGTAAACGCAATCAAAAAAAGGACAAGCATGCAAAGGTGTACATTGGAATATCTGATCCGGATCTTGTAAAGCTTAGAGAAAAATTGAGCGTTTTGTTGAGCGACTTGGATTTTCAGTTTTTGTTGGGGTTTGAAAACTTCACAAAAGCCATTGGTGTCGATCACATTAGAGAATTCAAGAAGCATGGGCCTCTTGAATATAACGAGCATGGTAGTTTTGAAAGTAAGTGTTTCGCTTATGGTTCTGTGTTTGAGTTGTCTCCAGAAGTTCGGGGTATGAGACTTTATTCAGGGTTTAATGATGTGAAACCAAGCCCAGGCACCATCAGGCTTGTGGTTAACAACGAGTTAATTGATTCGCTTAAAAAACTTGAAAATCCATATTATGCATTTGATGGGCCAGATAATGTGTTGGGTGCAAAATCAATAGAACATTACACACGTGATGCCTTCAAGCAAGCAAAGAACGATCTACTTTTGAAAAAAAAGAAAAAATTGGTGTTTTATCTTGAAAACGCCATCACGTATCAAACACAAAGTGTGGCCAGAACACTTTTAGCCCACCCATTTAAAGATGACGATTTACCTAGTTCTGAGGCCATTGGGAAATCCATTCAATATGCTTTGTTCTATTTAAGCCAACGTGAAAAAACGCATCAAAAAATTGTTTATGGTACAGCTGCAGGTGCTTTGGCAATGGTTGCATTCGATTAATTGGGTCCGGGTGGAATCGGCTTTTATCAGCCCGTGATGCATACATTGCTAACCACTTTTGGTTTGACCAGCACAGCGTACAATCTGTATGAGTTTGGCATTCGCATTCCAAGCATCAAAGAAAAAATCATTTTTGCCCATTTGGATGAAAAAGTATCCGGATTAAAAACAGCCCAATTGTTTTCTAAATTGGAATTGATGCAAAAATCGCTGATGATGTTTTTGATTCTGGATGCTGCCTCGTACGCGTCTGTTGTTAATCATGGTATTGTAAAACCCATCAGACACGCGTTCATACGATGGTTTGGTTCAACAAAGAAAAAGTTAGAGCTGGCCAAAGTGGTGGTGACAGATCGCAACTACGTTAAAGAACAGAGCAGACGCCTCTTGGCCTTGTACCAGACTTCACAAAAAAGACCTCGAGCCACATTTAGCGAAGATGGTGTAGTCACACCAACAGTGGATAGACTTCAATATTCAAACATTAGAACATTTTTGTCGGATCCACATAAAGTTAAAAGGGAAGATTTTGAAAAATATTTAGAAAAATATCTTGGCGGCAAAAGCGATGAGGGTGCATTTTTAGATGATTTGTGGATGGAATATGAATTAGGCAAAAAGGGCATAAAGAATGCCAACTTTGGTAATCAATATGTTGATGAAAGCGGTAATGTTGTAAAAAATATTGATGAGATTAAACAAGGTATCCGATCAAGTGTGTTGATGCCAAGTCAACTTAAACCCTCGCAAAACTTTATTTTGAAAGCATGGGCCAAGCTGCTTAAGCGAAAGCCGGGTTTTATGTTTCGAAAAAAATATTTGCATTTTAATTATCGCTTGTTTCGAAACAATCCAAAATTTGGAAAAATTGCGGTTGAAAGAATCAACATGGGTTTGAAAAATAAATGGATCAGTCTTGATGATGCCAAAGAATGGATGGATTTGATCAATCAAATTGAAAGGCGAGAAGATTGGCTAGGCTTTGCACAAGAATGGGTTTATAAAAAACTTGACGAAATGATGCCTAAAAGATCGTTTTGGAAAAACCCAACAATACCTAGAGAAAATGTCGTTGTATACATGATGGGTATAGGAAAATTTGTTTACACACCAACCATAAGGTTGGGCTTACGTTTAAAAAAATTTTTTAATAA
>JAYRVV010000347.1:0-5056 GCA_041918415.1 Bdellovibrionota bacterium
AACTCTTCTTCAACGCTGTAAATTGATTTCCAGTTGGTAAAAAATTCCTTTTGTAATTTGGAATAAACTTCAGTGCTGGTGATGGGATTTAAAAATCCTTTTTGATGAAGCTCTTTAAATTTAGCTTCTCCTTCTTGTAAATCATATAGATCAAACAATTCTTTACGAACGTTGAACCAAAAGTCCTTTTTATATGACCTTTCATTCCATTTAATAACTTTTTGACGTGTTTGTTGAAGGGTTAATCGATTCTGGTTCGCAATTACATTAGAGACAACAAACACCATGCATACAAGTGCCAGGGTTTTGATAAGCGAGAAATTTTTAAATTTGTAATACAACGCATTTCCCCTAAAAACAGATGCTTATACCATAAAAACCTGTTAAAACGCAATGCGCAATATTGACAATAATATACTGTTTAAGTACTTGAATATATTAGTATATTTAATTTGAATAAAAAATTAATTCCTCTGAGTTTGTTCTCATTTTAGATCTCAAAGGAATGTAGTATTGAATATGATGATAGTTTTCTTCAATTAAATGGTACGCAGATAACGGGTTAAATAGTAAATCACCAACGTTTTTAATATTTGAATAAAATATCGTATTTGTCATTTTATCTTGTAGCAGTACTAGACGTGGTTCGTTTTTTGACACCAAAATATCTGTTTCGAGACCAAACCTGGCTGCCACAAGCTGACAAAATATTAAATAAGAAAAATAACTACTTTGAAAATAATTGTCTAATTGGATATTAGAACTTAAAAACGTATTGTAAAACAAATCGACCCGTTCTAAATCAACAACAAACTCTCCGTTGGTTTTTAAGCTTTTTTGGTAAAAATTCGGATTTGGCGTCCGATGACTGAAAAAATTAAGTTCGCTCAACATAATTTCTATTTGATAAACAAGCTTTTGAAGGTCAGGGTTGTGAAGACTGAAGTGCCCCACAGGTAACAGTTCGTGCGTGTTTTTATAAATTTCGGGGTTAACTCCAAATAAATTTTTTCCATAAAAGACGTAGGGTATGTTTTTTCCCCCTTTAAATGGTTGAACACGGGTAAAACCATCTTGATGTATGGTGGGTTTTGTTACTTGGTTAAAAAGTTTATTAAAATAATAGGCAATGATTTGGCAAAATTCATCTGCTAAACGTTCGTTTTGACTAACACACCATTCATGCATTTTTTTTATGAAAGTACGGTCTTCAAAGGTTTCTTGACCCAAATTAATGCGCTGAATAATTTGTAAAAATTCGTTGTTTGAATTCGAATGGTTGGCTCTATCCGGATTGAAGTGCTGATGATCATCTTCTTCTTTTCCTGCTTCGTTTTGAATGCTCAAGGCTTGCGCTTGACTTGGGTGCAAACGAAGGGATTTGCTTGAATCAGTATTTGAAAAGTGATGCAAAGCCACTGCGGGTGCTGATAGTTTTAAAATTTGCCATAAATCTTTTGCAAACCCTGTCACTTTTTTAGCCTCCATGACAACTTTTGTGGCGCCTACGCCGCTTGCCAAAGTCGGAACAGGCACCGAAACTTGAAGTTTGTTTTTTTCTTTAACCAAAACCACGGGTTTTGAGTTTTGACAATGAGGTTTAATTTCTAAAACCTCTTGAAGATTGTATTGATACGTAAATGGTTTTAGCCATTTTAAAGATCCAGGCACATGATACAATTTTCCTATAAACCCATCGTTTAAACTTTGCTCATGATAAGCCGAAATTAAAAAACCACTTTGATTTAAAGGCACGAAAGGGCTTTGGTAATAGCCATTAGCCATGATGTCTAAAAGAGCCTTTGGACAATTCCCAACTCTGTCAATGGTTGAATGATGAACATCGAAGGGGTTTTGTTCTTTACTTGTAATGAAAATGCCCTGGGTTTGTATGTTTGACCCTCGTGGCACACGCTTAACACCTTCAAGAACATAGGCGTTGAAACACAAAAACACTTTTGAGCCATTCAATGTTTCTTTTAAAACATGGCAATTGGCAAAGCGAACACTTAAACTTTGAAACACGGATCCCAAAGGCCCATTGGCCAAAGAAATAGAACAAAACGTTAAAACAAGTAATAACAAACGCAACATACAACCCAACAAAAAAACTGATAGCAAAAAATAAAAATTAAATCAATCGTGTATTAAGGCTTTGTCGACGGCGTCTAAGGCCATGGCCTCAGAACAAAAAAGTTTTTCAACCCACTTTTGATCAGAATGAATCCATACCTGTGTGGGTGTTCGTCCAATGATTTGGTGTCCAAGGCTTTGAAGCTTTTTGATGTTTTGTTGGAGCACTTTACTTTCAAACATCAAATCATTCATGGTGGGGCCAAAATAAACGGGGCATCTTGCCGCCATGACCGTGACAGCCACCAGACTATCGGTAAAACCATGGGCACACTTGGCCAAGGTGTTGGCTGAAGCCGGATAAACCAAAACTAAATCAGCCCATTTGGCCAAATCAATGTGAGGCACTTTAAATTCTTCAGTGGCATCACTGTGATAGACAAAAACAGGCCGACCCGTTAGCTTTTGCACTTCTTCTTTTTCAAAAAACTGCAAGGCCGGTTCAGTGGCCACCACAGTCACTTCATGTGAACCATAATCAGGATGGTTTAACAAATTGGAGGTAAACTTCACCGTGTGCTCAGCTTGAGCACAACCGGTGACACACAAAAGTATTTTAGGCTTTCGTTCTCCCATTAAAGGGAGAATGTAGCACTTAAATATGAAAAATACGACAAATCATCGCTGCCCAAGCTTGTGTTTAAGTAAGCACCGGGCATGAACAAACCACCCATGGCTTCCAATTCAACATGCTTGTTGGCCTTGTATTTTAAAGTTAAATCCAACTCTTCTCCAATATGCTTTTTTTGCGTGGCGATGGGTGTAGTCTGACCTGACAATCGGGTCTCGGTCGCCAAGGCATAGACAAAGTCTTGATTACACACACGGTAAAACGAATGCAGATCAGCCTGAATGTTCCATTTTTCACTTATGTTATGCGAGGCATGCAATACGCCGCTTTGAATGTTTTGTCGGCCCAAGTAATCCATGTAACCAAACCATTTGTGCACGGTTGAAAACAAAGGATGATATCGCGTGAAGGTGTTGCTGGCATCGCCATCATCGCCCGAGGCAATGTTGTATTCTAGGCCTAAGCGACTTTCTTTAAACCGCCATCCCATTTCCGCATCGGCCATGTAAGCAAACATTTTTTGCGCCTGACGCTTGCCAGCCTGAACATTACTCTCCAAACGGTAATCCAATGCTGATCCTTTGTTTTTAAGCCTCAAGCCAAAGGTGCCAAAACCAAATGATAGTGGATCTCCCGCGCGCTTATCGCGAAGGTACAAACCATAAAGATCCAATTCGTCCAGACCCCAGACTTTTTTAAACGAACTGTATAGCCCTGCAAAAAGCTCATCCCCAGCAAAACCTGTCCCTGCGATTTCGCTTTCAGCCAATTTTGAGAAAAACACATCACTTGTGTTGTGCTCACTCAAAAATCTAACCACTGCCGCATCAAACGTGCGGCCGATGTTGTGAAATCCCACGTTACCAATCACCACGTGATCGCCATACATCATCTCCTGACGACCCAATTTAAAATGTACTTTTTTAAACGGCTTATAAATGACATAGGCTTGGTGAAGTGAAAGCTTTGGATCATACAGACCCCCTGAACTGAGCACACCGTTTGTGATCGCTCCACTTGGTGCAACCGTGCCCTCTCCCTGTCCCCATACATAACCCAACTGGGCTTGAATGAAGCCCTCCAGTGTTTCATGGGGAAACAAAGAGACATTGAGTCTGACACGAGAATTTTGAATGTTGCTTAAATCATCGACCGAGGAATTGAAATCACTGTTTTCTCTCGCCTCATATCGAAAGCGAATCTCGCCGCCCACTTTGAATTTCTCAGCTTCTTGAACCTTGGGGGCTTCTTGAGTGAGAACCGGACTCACAACAGGTTCTTGCGAAGGAGCCACCTGGGCAAAAACCGTCATGCTTAATACCATCATGAATAAGGATATGTTTTTTATTTTTTGCATAGTGGCATATTGCTAACACAGGTTAAATTTAAGCGTATGTGATTTAAATCATGTCGAATAAAAAAAATAAAGCCCAGCCTTTTGACCGATCTATGAATTGGATTACAATTGCCTGCCGGAACATTTTTTCTGTGATAAAAAGAAAGCGAGACGTATGAAAAACTTGATGTTGTTCATGTTGGTTGGATTCACTTGTTTTGCAAGTGCTGCGTCCATCCATATTCAATCCACATTGAAAGGAAAGCCTTTAAAACCAAAAAAGCTTTCCATGAGAAGCGACCCCAATTGTGTTCGTTTCGAAAAGAACGCAATCGATGAAGCAATACTGGTTGGAAAAAAGGGAACTTTGGCCAACGTGTTTGTTCACATCAAAGAAGGCTTGGGTCAAGCTCAGATCAAACCAGCGAATCAAGTTAAAACATTGGATCAAAAAGGATGCATTTATTTACCGCGCGTCATTGGACTTCAAACGCATCAAACGCTTGAAATCATCAATTCGGATCAAACCTTTCACAATGTTCGAAGCATCACGGACATCAACCCGCCATTTAATTTAAGCATGCCAAATCAAAACATGAAAATCAGCAAAACCTTCACCAAACCGGAACTTGGCATACAATTAAAATGCGACCTTCACACTTGGATGAAGTCGTGGATCAATGTGGTCGACCACCCGTATTATGCAGTCACGGATTTAAATGGAAAAGCTTCCATTGAAAACGCACCTGATGGGTCATACAAAATAGAAGCCTGGCATGAAACATTGGGCACGCAAACACGATCTATTCATGTCAAGGGTCAATCGATCAACATCGATTTTGTTTTTCTCACACATTAATCGTTACAAGAAACTGCAAATGTTGTATGAGGCCCGGGCATAACATGTCCGAATCAAAATCCAGTTTTCACGAACAAAAAATTGTTAATTTCGAACCTTATCGTTTGTTTTTTCCATTGGGCGCACTTTCGGGATTTTTGGGTGTGGGTCTGTGGCT
>JAYRVV010000348.1:0-2554 GCA_041918415.1 Bdellovibrionota bacterium
ACGTTTGGACAAAAAGCCAACACCATGACTTGTCCCGTGTGCTTGGGATTTCCAGGATCACTACCTGTATTAAATGAAAATGCCGTCATCCAAGCCATCAAGGCGGGCTTGGCTTTTTCATGCACCATCAACCCCATCTCTGTTTTTGAAAGAAAAAATTATTTTTATCCTGACTTACCCAAAGGCTATCAAATCTCTCAGTTTCAATCTCCGCTGTGCACCGGTGGACAGCTTTGCATTGAGGTTGATGGCGTAAAAAAAATCGTTCGCCTTGAGCGCATTCACATGGAAGAAGATGCAGGCAAACTGGTGCATGACGAACCGTTCACACCCATTGATGCATCACTGGTGGATCTGAACCGAGCGGGTGTGGCCTTGATCGAAATCGTCAGCCGTCCTGACATGTCCAGTGCAAGCGAAGCCGTGCATTACCTTAAAAAATTACGTAGCATTTTGATGTACGCCGACGTGTGTGATGGCAACATGGAAGAAGGATCATTGAGGTGCGACGCCAATGTGTCTGTACATCCCAAGGGATCGAATGTGCTGGGCACCAAGGTTGAAATCAAAAACATGAATTCCTTTAAATTTCTCCAAAAATCCATTGAGTATGAAATTCAAAGACAGTCAGAAATGTTTTTGCAAGGTCAAAAAATTGTTCAGGAAACCAGAACGTTCAAGCCGGATCAAGGCATCACCGTGTCTTTACGAAGCAAAGAAGACAGCCATGATTATCGATACTTTCCAGATCCTGACTTGCAGCCTTTGCAAGTTTCGAGCGCTTGGGTCAAAGACATCTCAAGAACCTTGCCTGAGCTGCCCGACCAAAAAATAGAACGTTTCATCAATCAATACCAAATCAATGCCTATGATGCGAACGTCTTGTGCAGCGAGCTGGGACTGGCCAAATTTTATGAAGAGATTTTTTTGCATTCCAAATCTGGACTGGATTATAAAAAAATCGCTAACTTTGTTTTAAGCGAAGTTTTAAGGGTCGCCAAGGATCAAAACAAACCCATCACTGATTTAAAAATAAAACCCAAAGACATCGCAGAACTGTTTGAGGCCATCAACCAAGGAACCGTCAGTCAAAAAATGGCCAAAGACATTCTCGATGAAATGGCAAGTAGCGGTCAATCACCTCAGGCCATCATCGAAGCGAAAGGTCTTTCGCAATTGTCCAACGAATCTCTGCTGATCGACATGGTTAGAAAAATTATTCGTGAAAATCCAAAGCAGGTTGCGGATTATAAAGCCGGAAAAGAAAAATTGTTTGGATTTTTTGTGGGGCAAGTTATGAAAGAAAGCAAAGGCCAAGCCAACCCCTCGATGATCAATCAAATACTACAAAAGGAATTAAATGCATGAACATTGAACCTGTATCATGGAAGAACAGCAAGGTTGTTTTGATTGATCAATTGGCTTTGCCTACACAATACATAGAACGAGAATACGCTGATCCTGAATTGCTCGCCATGGCCATTGAGAACATGACCGTCAGAGGCGCTCCCGCCATAGGCATTTGCGCTGCATTTGGCCTCGCCCTTTTTGCAACACAGAGCAAATCTTTGCCTCTGGATCAGTTTCTAAAACGTTTTGATCAAATGTGTGAACGATTCGCAAAAACTCGTCCCACAGCTGTCAATTTGTTTTGGGCCATTGAACAAATGAAAAATGTAGCCAATCAAACTTGGAGCAACACCCAAGATTTGGTTGATTCCCTTGAGCGTAAGGCTGTTGAGATCAAACGGCTTGACATTCAGTCTTGCCACCTCATTGGTCAATTTGGTTCATCACTCTTAGAAAACAATTGCAACGTTCTAACCCATTGCAATGCCGGTGCTTTGGCAACAGGTGGATATGGAACGGCATTGGGCGTGATTCGACATGGCTATAAAGATGGAAAGATCAAGCATGTGTACATTGACGAAACACGTCCATTTTTACAAGGATCAAGGCTGACCAGTTGGGAAATGGTCATGGAGAAAATACCTGCAACATTGATCACCGACAACATGGCGGCCCATCTGATGAAGCAAAACAAAATTCAAGCCGTCATTGTTGGTGCCGATAGAATCGCTCAAAATGGAGACGTTGCCAATAAAATTGGCACCTACAATTTAGGTGTTTTGTGCAAACACCATCGCATCGAGCTTTTTGTTGCCGCCCCCTTATCCACCATTGACATGAAATGCAAATCAGGAAATGACATCATCATCGAACAAAGAAACCCAATGGAAGTAAAATCTTTCAATGGGAAACTTGTCGCACCTGAAAACATCGATGCCTTACATCCGGCTTTTGACATCACAGATCACGATCTGATCAGTGCCATCATCACTGAAAAAGGCGTGGTGAAGCCACCCTTTCAGGATCAGCTATCCAAACTTTTTTAAATTAGTCGCCCCTGAAGAAATCAGAGATAGGCTTCTATCTTGAGTTTGCTAAGAATAGAGTGGTAAATAATTTGCAAGGTTTTGACTATTTCCTTGTTTAAACCTTGCAAATTCAAGAGGGCCTCAAAAAGTGCCAGATGCGAGGCTTTGATATCAAA
>JAYRVV010000349.1:0-2391 GCA_041918415.1 Bdellovibrionota bacterium
ATGAATTCACACAAACCATTTTGGATTTTATTCAAAGAAGAACCACACTGTTTTATTCAAGCCATCTCAATGATGATACGCTTTTAAACATAAAAAATATTTTTACTCAGTTTATGAAAATCAGTGACCTTGATCTTACCGAGCAATATGAAGCTGCCAAAACGCAACTCAATCAACAACGCACTTGCATTCAACAATATGTACAAGCAAGCATTTAAACATTTGTGCGTTGATCTTGGATCAAGCCACATCAAAGTGGCGCTGATTGATTCAAACAACAAGATCTTATTGCTACTTCAGGAATCTTATTTAGTTCATCGAAAACCACCCATCGTTCAGTTTGATTTAAATGAAATGCATGAAAAAACATTGAACCTGATCAATCAAACCTTGTCCTTGCATCCCGACACACACAACATCGGTCTCACAGGACAAAGATCGACTGTGGCATTTTGGAATCAAGAAAATATTTTATATCCCGCCATCAGCTGGGAGGATTTAAGGGCTCAACACAAAGCCAATGAATTTTCCTCTCATCAAGATTTTTTTTTAAAAACCACTGGGTTACCCGTCAGCGCACACTACAGCGCATTTAAAATACAATGGGCCATCCAGCACATCAAGTCGATCAAAAAAGCCTACATGAGCCGCGCATTGTTTTTGGGCCCATTGGTCACGTATTTTATTTATCAATTAAGCAACAAGCAATCTTACTTTATCGATCACACACACGCGCAAAGAACGCTTCTGTTTAACATTCACTCGCTTTGCTGGGACACAAAACTGTGTCAATGGTTTAACATCAGCCCTGATGTACTGCCCTTCATCCAAGCAACCCGATTCAATTTTGGACATTATGCCTTTAACGGTAAGTCTTATCCCATCACAGCCAGCATTGGTGATACCCAAGCCGCCGTCCTCTCTGTACCTTTAAAACAAGGCAATGCCATGATTCAGTTGGGATCAGGCGCGTTTTTATGTACGCATCTTAATAAAAGTAAAAACCAAAACACTGGCCTTCTTCAATCTGTTTTGCATTCAAACAAAAGAAAAACACATTTTATTCTTGAAGGCACGATCAATGCCGCTGGCACATTTTTAGATGCATTTAAATCCATTGAATTTAAATTGCTTAAGTACCCACAAACCGTTTTGATTCCCGCACTCAATGGCTTGGCCTCACCTTTTTGGGACAGCAATATAAAACCAACGCATTTAAGCAAAACAAAGACAAAACCAAGCATCCAGGATGCCATTGATGGACTGGCTTCGCTCATTCAAACCATCCTTTCACGCATGAGCAAATTCAAAAAAATCAAAACGATTTTCGTGAGTGGAGGCCTGAGCCACAATCAAGAACTTCTTTCGTCCATTGCCAAACACACAGGGCTAAAATTGCTGATTGATCAAAACAAACAAGCCACATTGCTTGGACTCAAATTACTCATGAACCAAAACAAACCATCGGGTTCACACAAAATCTTTTCTCACAAAAGCGCGCCTAACCTAAACCATTCATTTCAAAGAGCTGTCTGTTTTGTTAGACAAAGTCAAAACATATCGATTGCAAAATCACTGTTTAAAGAAAGACTACAAACCAAACCAACACTGTTTTTAGCCCATCGTGGGGCAAACACTGTGCATTTAGAAAATACAATGGAAGCATTTTTGCATGCTCAAAAAAATGGAGCGGACGGCATTGAATGCGACTTACAGCTAAGTCAAGACAATCAAGTTGTTGTTTTTCACGACCCAAACACCAAAAGACTTTCACGCCAAAATCTAATCATCAATCAAAGCACATATAAAAATTTATCAAACCTTAACTTGCATCAGTACCGCAAAATTCCTCTTTTAAAGGATGTGTTATCATCACTTAATAAAAACTTTTTGATTTACCTTGAGATTAAAGAAAAAAGCACCCATCCATTGTTGTGGTTAAACACACTGAAAATTGTCCAATCTTTCAAAGCCCTTGATCGTGTTTGCTTTTGTTCATTTAACATCGATGGTGCTTTAAAATTCAAGCATCAATTTTCCAAGGCCTTGGTGGGTGGCATCTTTCACAACACGTTTAATCAAGACCTGTTTCACTCACCCCTAGACATCTTAAGTTTTCATCGATCAAAAATTGATGAAAACTTGTTAAGCGAATGCTGGCTCAATCGAAAAATGGTTTTTGCTTGGACGGTCAACAGTCATCATGAGGCTTTAAAATTTGAATCCATGGGTTTGGATGCGATCGTATCTGATTGTATTTTAAAAACCCCCACCCACTGAAAGAATGGGTATGCCTAATGGAAACACTTGATACACTTCGGTCACATCTCCCCCAAAAGGTAAAAGCATATCCACAGCGGCATAAAATTTTCGACCAAATCGAAAGCCATA
>JAYRVV010000350.1:0-1534 GCA_041918415.1 Bdellovibrionota bacterium
TAAGCCCATGATCTATTACCCCATCAGTGTTTTGATGTTGGCTGGCATTAGAGAAATTCTTGTTATTTCTACCCCCAGTGACCTGCCTCAATTTAAAAGACTATTGGGAACAGGTGATCAATTTGGGGTCACTTTTTCGTATAAAGAGCAGCCTCAACCTCAAGGTTTAGCTCAAGCCTTCACCATTGGTGAGGACTTTGTCAAAAATTCGCCGGCGTGTTTGATTCTGGGAGACAATATTTTTTATGGTCACGGCTTAAGCGAATTATTGCTTGATGCATCAAAAATTACACAGGGCGCATTGATTTTTGGCTATGAGGTAAATGACCCTTGGCGTTATGGTGTGGTTACATTTGATGATCGTGGTCGAGCATTGTCGATTGAAGAAAAACCACAAAACCCAAAGTCAAGATGGGCTGTTCCGGGAATATACTTTTATGATCAACAAGTTATCGAAGTGGCAAAAAACCTAAAACCCTCCAACAGGGGCGAGTTTGAAATAACCAGCGTGAACCAATTCTATCTTGAAAAAAACCAACTTCATGTAAAAAAGTTGGGTCGTGGATTTGCATGGTTGGACACCGGAACACACGATTCGTTGATTCAAGCTTCGAATTTTGTCCAGACCATTCAAGAGCGCCAGGGCCTTCAGGTCTGCTGTCCACAGGAAATTGCATACCATCAAGGGTGGATCGATTCCAAAGAATTACTCAAACAAGTTGAGTTCATGAAAAACAATAATTATGGCAAGTATCTTTTACGTTTGTTAAATCAGTCCCCATGAATTTTGAAGCCACTGAATTGGAGGGTGTGTATGTCTTTACACCAAGTCTTTTTGAAGACAATCGGGGATATTTTTTTGAATCCTTTAATCAAGGTACGATCCAAAAACATCTTGGAATCAATATTGATTTTGTTCAAGACAATCATTCTTACTCAAAAAACAAACACACCATTCGAGGACTGCATTTTCAAACTTCACCCAAGGAACAACTTAAACTGGTACGAGTCGTGCAGGGTTCAATTTTGGATGTGGCTGTGGATTTAAGAAAACATTCTAAAACATTTCTTCAGTGGGTTGCTGTGGTTTTATCGTCTCAGAACAAGCGTCAATTGCTTATTCCCAAAGGATTTGCGCATGGTTTTTGCACGCTCGAACCGCATACAGAGGTGTTGTATAAAGTGGATGCTTTTTATTCAAAAGAACACGATGCGGGTATTTTATGGTCAGATCCGCAATTAAAAATCAATTGGCCAAGCAAGGAGCCTGTTTTGTCTACGAAAGATCAGAGCTTGCCTTTACTCAATGAAGTGTTAAGGAGATTATAATGCGTTTATTGGTTACCGGTGGATTAGGATTTATTGGGTCAAATTTTATAAGATTGGTTTTATCTAGAAATCACACAGTGCTCAATTATGATGCCATGACCTATGCGGGATGTGTCGAAAATTTACGTGATGTTGAAGGTTTGAAAAATTACTCCTTTGTCAAAGGTTCAATCAACGATGAAGTTTTGTTTTATCAAACATTGAA
>JAYRVV010000351.1:0-3342 GCA_041918415.1 Bdellovibrionota bacterium
TTCATGGTTTATCGTTTTTCCATATCATTGAACACACACGAGACCTTTTATAAATTAACTTTGCAGAATCTAAACGATACATCACACGTCACATTTGTTTTTGATGTTGCCCTTCACAACGATGGCCTTAAAATCACACCGCTTAACGAGCATGCAAAGCAAATGTATTTTGTCAAAACAGAGAAGGAAATGAAAGCCTTTCATGAGCTTGTATTAAACATCACCAAAGAGAACACATGAACAAAACCATCGCCATGACATTGCTTGCTTTTAATGTGCTTTTGGCCAATCAAGTGGATTTGCTATTGGATCAATTGGAACAAGCCAAGGACTATAAAATAAAAATGGCCAGCGCCTTAAAGCTTGGAAAAGTGGCCGATGGCTCGGTGGCGCATTTCATGCTTGAAAGTTTTAGAAATCAAAGCAATGAATTGGTTCGTCTGTCCATACTCCAAGGTGTTTCTCAAATCCCGGATCATCGCATCCTTGCCCCATTGCTGCATTTAAAAAACTCATATTTTCTTAAAGCCAAAGAACAAAACAAGGTCAATCAAACATTTTGGTCATTTAAAAATGCCGTGAACAGCTATGCGTGGAATCAAGTGTTTCATTTAAGTCATGACGATCAATTGAAAAGCACCTCGCTTTGGCTTTTAAGTGTGATTCAATTTTTGCCCATCAAAGACTTGATTCATTCATATTTGGATTCTAGCAATGAAAATATAAAATACCATGGCATCATCGCCCTTGGACTCATTGGAGAGCGTAAAGACCTTCACCTCATTGACTCAATGCTTGGTGATAAGAACAGCCCAAAAATTCAATCTGCCCTTTTGTTTGCCAAAGGAAGACTTGAATCAAACTCAACACACATGGTGCAGTTGAACAAGCAGATCCATCTCATTGAACCGCAATCATTCACACCTTTTCAATATGATGAGTATTTAAAATTGATTCGCGTTCCAAGTCAGATTGAACAAAGCATTTTAAAGCTTTACCCTTCATCCGTCACGCAGGGAAATCAAAAACTGATATCTTTTGAAAACCCCATTGACCTTCCCTATTTTAAAGTAAATGCGGCTTATTTGGATTCCATCGCCAATTATGGAAAAGATCTCAGTGTTTACAGGCAAAAAATTCAATCCAACTCGCCTTTGTTTTTAAACTGTCACCGTGAAGCACTCAATGACCAAAAAGACATTTATGGGCACATCATCGTTAACATATCGGTCAAACAAAGCGGCTTGATTGATAAAGTTGATTTTGTTGAAGACACCATCAAAAGCAAGGCCATAGAAAGGTGTTTTAAAAAAATCATCGAAAGCACAAAGTTTGAATCAACCGTACTTCAATCCATTGAATTTCAATATTCGTTTTATTTTTTAAAAAATTAAATTAGTTTTTTTCGATTTCATCCAAAAGATCTTTGGCATTTTTTTGTACATTTGAAACTTCATTTTGTGAAACTGACTTTAAAAACGAAATCAACTTTTGGTTTGATTGATGCTTTTGATTGAAAAGTTTTGAATATTTTTCAAAACTGGAAAAGAAAGATTGAAAGTCATCATTTTGCCTGACGCCAAAAAAGGTTTTGATTTCTTGTGAATTTAAATACTCTTCGATGTGATTTTGAACCCGTCTTAAAGGCCCGGCAACTTTGTGGGTGAAAAACAAACCCAGCAAGGCCAAAAAAAAGGATTGAACCATCACAAACAGTCCAAAAATATAAATGGCTTTTTTATCACTTTGAAGCAACATATCTTTTAATTCACCATCCAGGATTAAAAGCATCTGTGTTTTGGACATTTCATTTTGATAATAAAAATACCCAAACACCGCAGACATCAAGGCTGTCAAAAACACCAACATCGCCGTATATTTAAATTGAAACTTGGCATCAACCAAAAAACGAAACATTGTTTTTGATCGCTGATTAGCCGTCATATCGATTTTCATTGCGTGAGGTTTTTGCGGTCATGGGTTGAAAGTAATACCTGAAAACATCTTTGGCCATATAAGAAGGCTTCAATTTCCATTTTTTTTCACTTAGTATAACGATGCTGATGGCTAATGCCTTTTCACGATCTTTGGCAAAACCGACAAACCATTCTGTCCAGGCCTTGGGTTTTGGGTTGGTGATTGAGCCTGTTTTGCCTCCCATTTGCAGTCTGCTTAGCACCACATCACGTTGAGCCTTTTTAAATCCCTTTTTCGCAGTGCCATGTGTGACTGTTTTTAACATCATTTTTTCCAACTTTAGAGAGGCCTTAGGATCCATGCTGGTTTTAAACAATTTTGGTTCGCGTTCAAACAAAGTTTCACCAGATGGTGAACTTATTGATTGCACAACGTAGGGTTCCATCATTTTTCCAGAATTGACAATCGCACTTGCAATCATTGCCCCATGAAGTGCACTCATTTTGACATCACCCAGACCTGCGGCCAATCGAGCAATGGGGACATCTTCGTGAACCAAATTGGCGATGCTTTGATCCATTTTTACATCAAAGGGAATGTTTTGATTAAATCCAAAGGCGTCGATGGTTGTGCTTAAATTTTGATTGGATTTTAGACCAATTTTGCCAAAAATTAGGTTGGCCGATTTTGCAAATGCTTCGCTTAAGCTCATTTGGTATCGACTTTTTTGATTTTTGATCTGTCGACTGGAAACGTACCTGACATCACCAGAATAGGAAATGGGTGTATGGATGGAGTAATCCATGTTTTCAATGGCAAAAGCAGCTGTGACAATTTTAAAAATGGAAGCCGCAAGGATATCGGAAGAAAGAACGAATTCTCTTGTGGGTTCGATTTGACTGTAGGCATTGAGGGCCAAAACTTTACCTGTTGTGGGTTCCATCAAGGCCATAGAAGCCCAATCAAAGTCATAACGTTTTAAATAGCGATCGATGTAGTCTTGCAGCTGTGCATCAAGACTTAAATGGTAATTGACTTTCTCAGAACTTAACGCATCAACCAATGAAATACGATTACTTGCGGTTAAAAGTTTGTCAAATGTCAGCGAATCTTGTATTCTTTTTTTCCATTTTTCCTGATTCTCTAAAAATGCTTTTTGCGATGCATTGATTTGGTAGCTTTTAAAACGAACAGCCACACCTTTAATCGACAAGCCAGCCACAAAAAAGGCTGACAAAATCATCAAGCCTTTAAAGCATTTATGAAGTTTAAAGGCTTTGTGCTTAATTTTTTTATGTACGGTTTGACTTTCTCTCCAAGACACATGAATATCTTAGATGATTTTATGAAAATGAAAAGGTACTTGTGAGGTCAATCAATGAAACTGACGCTTTATTATTTTGAATCCTGCCCTTATTGTCAAAA
>JAYRVV010000352.1:0-4748 GCA_041918415.1 Bdellovibrionota bacterium
AATCGATAGCCCATTGGCTTTCTCCAAAAGCCTTTGATGCCCCAAATGCACACCATCAAAATTGCCAATACAAACCACACTTGCACTTAAGTACGATCCGAGTGTTTCCAATTGATCAAATTTCATCATTCCTCCACCAACTGCAAAATCATTTGATTTTTTTGCTGCATGATCATGGCTTGCTCATGCTTAGGATTGTTCTTTAGCACATCACTAAACAGTTGCTGGCTTTGCTTGAATTGCCCCAAATCAAAATGAATGTTGCCCATCAGCATTGTCATTTCATCAACATGCTCAAAACCTCTTAACAGGTCCAAGGCTTTTGCATGTTTACCCATTGAATGAAGCAACATGGCCAAATTGTAACGATATTTCCAATAACTGGGTTTGATGTCAATCGCCCGCTCACCCGAACGAATGGCATTTTCCAATTCATGCAGTTTCAGATAAACCGAACTTGCAAAATCGTACGCGCGATCATCCAAGGGAAACACACCCAAGTGTTTTTCAATGATTTCTTTTGAGCTTTTAAAATCATTCAACTTGTAAAGCACATAGGCGTAGTTGTACGAACCATCTTGATAATGCTTGTTTTGATCATACAGTTTCTCAAACACCTTGAGTGCCTCTGTGTGTAAATTTTGTTGAATCAGCGTTAAACCATATTCGTTTTGTATGACGATTGACGAGGGGTTCATTCGGTGAGATGTCGCCCACAAAAGCTTGGAGCTGCTCCACTTTGCAGTGGTTTTGAACGAAACGATCGCAATCCATACGATCACAAAAAGTACGACCAGTTTTAACGGTGTTGCTGCCTCATGGGCGCGCAAAACAAAACCCAAAGACAAAATCATGAACACCAAACTTAAATAAAAATACCGATCAACCACAAGCCCTTGCAACTCGATCCAATTTGAATGTGGGGCCCAGGCAACCACGTACATCATGATTGCGATTAAAAGTTGTTTTCGATAGGATCTGTATTTAAACCAAGCAAAACCCATCAAACCAAAAAACATTAAACATAAAATCCACTGCAGCAAAAAGCTTTGCTCGAAAGAAAACGAGGGCACTGGGTTTAGTCCAACCGGAAAGAAAATAAAACGAAACGATTCCAAGAACAAAAACCAAGACTTTTTTAACTTCAAAAGCAAAGGAACCTGAGTAGAAACATGGATGCCTAACTGTGCCACGCTTTGACGGTAAAAAAGGTAAAATAACAGCACAACAAGCAAGATCAACACAACTTTAACACCTGTCACGCGTTCCTCTTTGTTTTTGTCCAAAAGTTGAAAAACCAACAGCGCGAGCAAAGGAAAAATCACTGCCGTTTCTTTCGACAGCAAAGCTAAAACAAAAAACAAAATAACATTGAACGATGACATCGAAACGAAATGTTTTACTTTCATGATGCTTTGCAGTCCCAACATGCAAAAAAGACCGCAAAGTAAATCTGGCAAGCAGCTGACAAAAGACACCGGCTCACTGTGTAGAGGAAAAATAGCATACAAAACCGTCATCGCCATCAAAAGCCATCCCTCAAAACCAAGCCATCGATAAAACGAAAACACACACAAACACATCAGCACGTGTCCCAACAAATTCATGGCATGAAACGCCATGGGATCTTTTCCAAAAACAGTGCTTAGTCCAACGTACACCCAAGTCACCAAGGGTCTAAAATAACCGCTTCGAGATTCATATTCATGAAGCGACCAAAAGTCGGATTTCAATGCAGTAAAAATGGTTTTTAATTTGAACAATGCCGGGTTATGGACAACGCTTGGGAAGTCATCCCACACAAAATCAAAACCAAGCACTTGTAACCAGAACAAGGTAATGAACAGCAGCAAAGCAATTATTTTGATATCTTTTGTAATCATTTTTTTATTTCCAAAATCAGGTATGATCAATACTTTAAAAACACATGTCATTTCAAGCAACAAAGTATGGAAAATATGTATTGATTGACCGTATCGCCGTGGGCGGTATGGCCGAAGTATTTAGGGCCAAGACTTTTGGCGTGCATGGATTCGAAAGACTTCTGGTGATCAAACGCATTTTGCCCCATCTCACTCAAGATCAAGATTTCATTGAAATGTTCATCGATGAAGCCAAAACAGCCGTCACTTTAACGCATGCCAACATTTGTCAGGTTACCGATCTTGGCAAAATTGACGATGTTTATTTCATCGCAATGGAGTTCATCAATGGCAAGGATTTAAGGGCGGTTTTAAAAAAATGCCACCTTTTAAATTTGAATATACCCATCGCATTTGTGCTTTACATCGTGCTTGAGGCGCTCAAGGGACTTTCATATGCTCATCAAAAAACTGAAACTTTGACAGGCCAAGCACTCGGCATCATTCACCGAGATATTTCTCCTCAAAACATCATGATTTCTTATCATGGCGACGTCAAAATTGTTGATTTTGGCATCGCAAAATCAGAGCACAGACTTCACAAAACACAGGCAGGCGTGCTCAAGGGAAAGTTCGGTTACATGAGTCCTGAGCAGGCACAAGGATTGGGCATTGATCAAAGAAGCGATTTGTTTTCAATGGGAATCATCCTTTTTGAGCTTTTGGGTTCAAAAAGGTTGTTTCACAGCACGAATGATCATCAAACACTCGAGGCTTTAAAAAAGTGTGAAATACCCGCCATTACAAAAATCAACCCCTTGGTTTCAAAAAACCTTGAGAATGCTGTGTTTAAAGCTTTAAAAGCGGATCCAAATGCAAGATATCAAAGCGCTGAGCAATTTCACATGGAACTTTCGAAAATATTTTATAACGAGTTTGCAGATTTTCGACTTTCTCAATTTTCTACATTTTTACAAGACTTATTTAAAACTGAAATTGTCGATGAACATGAATCTCTAAAACGCTCCGTCGACATGTTAGACCCAAGATTAACTCAAAATACGCTTGGTTCTTTTGACTCAAAATCCACACCCTCTGATCTGGATCAAAACACCGTTGTTTCGATCAAACACCAAAGGCCAAAGCTGTTCAAAAAACAATACATTTACCTATTTTTGATGTTTATCTCTTTGCTATTTTTTTTAAAAATCACCGGCGTGGATCAACGCCTCTATAAACCCAAAGAATATTCCATACAAGTAGAGTCTTTGCCCTTAGGTGCAAAAATATTTCTGGATGGACAAATCAAAGGAGTCACCCCGTTAACTTTAAAACTTAAGCGAGATTCAAAGCATGAGCTCGAGTTTGCACTTGAAGATTATGAGAGCGCAAAGGACAGCTTTGAAGTTAAAAGCGACGCACGTATTCATAAAATGTTAACCAAGCTTCAGCCAAAATTTTCATCATTAAAAATTACAAGCAGCCCTCCAGGGGCAAAAATATATGTCAACAAACAGGCCACCAAGGCCATCACACCATTTATCATTGAAGAACTTCAATTCAATCAAACCTATGACATCGAACTGAGTTTGGATGGATACCAAAGTGATGCAAAGGCAATCCAAATGCAAGAGCAAAGACATGAAATAAACTTTGAACTAAAAAAACAAATGTCCATGGTTACATTTAACATTCAACCCAAAACAAGCACGGTGTTGATCAACAATCAACTTGCCACCCAAAACCCAATACAATTGAACTTTGATGAATCCTACAGCATAGAAATCCAATCTTTGGGATACGTCAGTAAAAAATTCTCTTTTATACCCAAAAATTTAGATGAGAAACTTCAGGTGAAATTAGAAAAAATTCAAATTCCAAAGGGTAAAATCAATATAACGGCCATTCCGTGGGCAAACGTTTATATCGATGGGAAAAACATCGGATCCACACCCATTTTGGAATTTGAATTAAGCGTGGGCCAACACAACATCGTTTTTGAACACGAAGTTTATGGAAAAATTGAGAAGAACGTAAAAATACAAAAAGACAACAATCCTCCCATCATCATTGATTTTAAAAATCGCTAACTCGTCGGGCCTGAAAAAGTACCATCTACTTCGTTACCTTCAGCCAAATCGTCCTCATTGTAATCAAAGAAAAATACAGTTTTTGGGCTTAAGAAGAATTGAGCCAGATTCAAGGCCGCAGCGAGCGAAAAACCGCAGCATACAAGCCAGGTATGTGAGGATTTTGAGCGAGCGAGAACGAAGAAGATGGCCCTTTTTCATCAATTTTATCAACAACAGGCGCGTAGCTCAGTGGAAGAGCGCTACCTTGACACGGTAGAGGTCGGCAGTTCAATCCTGCCCGCGCCTACCATTGTTCTTCAATGATTCACATGACAATTCATCGTATATATTCATGACCGTCGCTTTGATTAAAATCCGCCTACCAGATGGTCAAGTGAGAGAGTACCCCAGTGGCGTAACAGGCCTTGACGTGGCCAAAAGCATAGGCCAGGGCTTGGCCAAGGCTGCGTTGGCTTATGTGTTTGAAGGTCAGCTCAAAGACATACGCTCAGTCATCACGCAAGACGGAAAAATTGAAATTGTGACCAACAAGCATCCCTTGGGCTGTGATGTGATTCGCCATTCCGCTGAGCATGTCTTGGCCGATGCAGTTAAAAGAATATATCAAAATGTGCAAGTTGATGTTGGTCGAAAAGATCACAGCGAAAAATTTCAATATGATTTTAAAATAGAAAAAGCATTCACGCCTGAGGATTTGGAATTGATCGAGAAAAAGGCCCATGAAATCATCAAAGAAAAAAAAGATTTTGTTCGTCAAGTTCTGACCAGAGAAAAAGCCAAAGCCATCTTCATG
>JAYRVV010000353.1:0-3622 GCA_041918415.1 Bdellovibrionota bacterium
AACCATGCGAATGTGCCTGATCAACGAGTTTGGAACCTTAAGCTCTGTTTGATTTGATATTTTTAAAAACCAGGAACTCTGTTCAAAATGGTGGTTTTCAAAGGGCCAAAGTGCCACATTGATTTGACCGTTTCGATCAGCACTAAACACAGGTTCAAAATAAGTGTGCTTGGTCAGTTGCTCACGATTGTATTTCAGTTCCTCTAACCCTTGAAAATACAGGTTCAAATCTGGTCTTAAGCCATAAACCAATTGTCCATACTTCATCAAACAAAACGTTTGAAAATTTGAAGTCAGCACCGTCGAATCGGTTTTTGACTCTTCAAGCAAAAGTTTAAGGTGGGTGTGAGCTGACCAATCATCTGACAATGACCTTTTCTCAATAGGCAAAACATACCACTGGCTCAGCAGCACCAACAGCAGACAAAAAAGTAAACCCAAGCCATGTTTGGGTTTTAGGCTTAACATGTAAACCAAAATCAATGTGATTATAAAGACAGTCGGACCTAGAAAATAACCCATGGCATCTGGATTATCGCCCCAAAAACTGCTTTGAACCGAAAGCAACATGGCCATCAAAAAGATGGCCATGTAAACCATCGTGGCCACTTTGAAATTCGATTTAAAATGTTTCACAATGGACAACACCAAAACAAACACCAGCACATTGAACAGATCAAAAAGCCAATTGAAGATCTCTTTTATATTGACAAGCAGTGCTTTAAACTCAAACGAATGATAACTTTTATACAAATCGCCCTTTAAATACCAAAGCAATCGACTTGGCGTGGATGGATGAGAAAATCGAAATGGAATGTCCATTTGCGCTCTAAAAGGAACATAAAAATACAATAGAACACAAAACAAAAACAAAACCAGAGTCCATTTTTTTGATGCTTTAGATAAAAACACAAAAGATGACAACGCAACCACAGGATGAACAAGAACATTCATGAACACGAAAAATGCGCATTGTCGATACTGGTCGCACAAAAAGAAATACAAAGAACCAAGCCACAAAAACGCACTCAATCCGTACAGCTCTGTTCTTAAACCTTGCTTGAGTACGATGGGATGAAAAAACATCATGGCCAGCAGCACCTTAAGTGTCCATTGCTGGTTTAAATCTTCTGGCCGATCAAAAAGTTTTGCTGCAATTTTGACGGCCATCCCTGCACAAGCAAGAAGTGTAAAAACTGAAAATAAAGTGCTTCTAAAAGCGATGCTTCCCATTGGCAACAGGCTCAATGCATGCATCAGCATCATGTACAGGGGCTGCCCAGGTGGGTGTGAGATGGACAATGACCAAGATGCCAATGTCAGTTCGCTGCCATCAAGCCAATGTACTGTCGGGCAAGCTAAAAAAATAAGTGCAAATACAAATGGAACATATGACATGTTCACCACAAATACTTGTACACGTTCGAAGAAGACACGTTTAAGTCATCCCTTAATAAAAGATAAAAATTAAAATCGACAAAATAATAATGAGAAAACCAATCCTTGTATAAGCGGGCCATGTTGCTTTGTATTTGGTCCACTCGATTTTCGTAGTCCTTGGGTTTGTTAATCTGCAGGTAATAGTGTTTGAGTTTCGCTTTGATTTTACTTCTTTCCTCCAAAGAGCTTGACTCATCCAACCTAGATTTTAACATTTGTGCAGCCAATACTTTCTCTAAAAAATCGATGGCTTTTTGGGTTTGACCAGCCTTGTTGTAAAGGTATGCGCTCCATGTTTTGAATTGCTCGGGTACACCTGGTATTTTTGAAGCCGCTTCAATGAACGGTGCTCCCTTTTGTTTGTCCCTTAATTCTACGGCATAATTAAACCCGATCATTTGAGGAATCATCCAGTATTCAGGGTGATGATGGTAACCCAAAGCATCGCTTTGAATAAATTTCCAGCCCTTTTCCAATATTCGATTCGAACTTCTTATTTTATCTTTTGTGATTCGCCCTGAATTATAAATCGTGGCCGCCCCGGCCCACATGTAAACCTTATCAAATCTCGGATCCAAATCCGTGGCCAAATCAATTAATTTTTCAAGATACTTAAGTTTTCCTCCAGAGCTTATCTCGTCCGCAAAGTAACCTAAAGTTTTGATCCATATCAAATCACTCAACAAGGCCTCATGCCCAAGCATCATGGGTTTGACGAAAGAAGCTTTTGGTACAAACACATCAAGATTGGGGCTTTGAAAATCCAGCGAAGCCATTTTCAAAGATTTTTGTGTTAAACCTGTGGCCATCAAAACGCTTATGATCACAAACAAAAGGGCGATTTTTTTAAGGTCAAACATTCCCAATGAGTGTGCCACAATAAACAGATTTCACAAAAAAAAACGGGGCCCAAAAGGGCCCCGTTTTACATGTATCTAAGAACCAACGATTATTCTAATTCGTTAGCTACGTAAAGACCAGCACCACCTTCAATTTCTCCAGTGGCTGAGTTAACCGTTGCAACACGTTGAAATGTTGAAAGGCTGTTATCGTCATCAAGGTCACCTTGAGCTATTGCTGTAAAAGCAGCAGCGTTGTTAAGACCTGTGGCATCAACAGCGTATGAAAACAACACAGGAGAGTCTGAACCGAAGTTCAAAGCCACCCATGATGAATCTTCCCAAGATGCCGTGATCTTGTTAACACCAATTGAAGCAAGCGGAGGATTAGCTGTTGCTGATACGAACTGCTTTGAAATCAAAGCACCCGATTGCAACACATGCTCTTCCTGATAGTAAGCCACTTCACCGTCGTAAATCTTACGGATGTTTGTTCTGGCTTCAGTTGTTTTTGATTTTCTGATGTATTTCAAGAAAGCTGGAATTGCAACTGCGGCCAAAATACCAATAATGGCGACCACAATCATCAACTCAATCAGCGTAAAACCCTTCTTACGGTTTCTAAAACTTTTTAACATTGATAGTCCTCCTAAAAAAATTTATGTCAAGATCACTTCACTAAGGCCTGCCACGACATTCCTTGTGACAAGCACAAAGGACCATGCTGCAAACCATAGGCCACATTATGTAGAATCAAAATAAAAAAAGCTACTTTTAAATTCAAATACATACACAATATTTAATTAACGCTTTGCATGTACAGTGACAATTCTTGGCCCACAAGTGCCAAAAAATATCCGCACAGTGACCATTTTTGACTTTAACAATTACTTATAAATCTTCAAAAGAAATTTCAAGCTTGGTTAAACGATAACGCATGGAACGAAAACTGATGCCCAAAAGCTTTGCGGCTTTCTTACGAATGCCACCCGCCTCCTTAAGCGCTTGCAAAATGATGTTTTTCTCATATTCCTGCATGGATAAATCCAGGTTCATGCCTTGCTGGTAAGAAACTTTGGTGGATAAAACGGCTGCATTGTTGTTACCCAGCAGTTTGGTGGGCACATGGTTCGCATCAATTTCTTGAGTTCTACTCAATGCACACGCACTTTCAACGATGTTTTCCAATTCTCGAACATTCCCTGGATAATCATGGCCAAGCAACAGATCCAATGCCTTGGGATGAAAATATTTTTTTTCAATTGAGGTTTTCTTTGCGTATTCATTTAAAAAATGTTCGAGCAAATACGGCACATCTTCCATGCGTTCCCTTAGTGGAGGGA
>JAYRVV010000354.1:0-4977 GCA_041918415.1 Bdellovibrionota bacterium
TATACGGTGAATCCGTTCCGGACACATCGTGATGATCTCTTCCAAGAACGATGGGCCCTTTGATTATTTTTTTCGATATGGCATGGTTAAATGCCAAGGCGATTTGAACACGTGAAAACTCATCTGCGTAGAGTATTCTGGCTTTTGATCCCACAACCAATTGATTGTTTTTTGCATTTAAAATCCAATCAAGGTTATCTTGAATTTGTTGCCTGTTTTGGCTTTTGGCTTTTTTAAGTTGCAAGGCAAGCACGCGTGCTGCAATTTGATCGGTCATGTCTAAATCATCATCCAAGCCGGATGTACAAACCCAGCGAAACGGACCAAAACCCAAATCAAAGCACATGGGCCCCATGATGTCCTCAACATAACTTGGGTATTTAAACACACCATTTTTCATGACATCGGCGTTAGCCCTATGGGCCTCAAGTAAGAAAGCATTGCCATAATCAAAAAAATACATGCCTTTTTGAGTCAGTTGACCGATGTACTCACATTGCTTGACAAGGCTTTGTTTGACCCGTTCTTTAAAAAGTTCGGGACAATCAAGCATCATTTGTCTGGATTCATCCAAGCTTAAACCCACGGGATGGTAGCCACCTGAAAAGGGATTGTGAAGTGACGTTTGGTCTGATCCTAAATCAACTTGAACATCATGGTCAACGAGATATCGCCATAGATCGACGACGTTTCCCTCATAGACAAGCGAACGACCCCCCTTTTGCGATTTGATGGCCTGGCCCAGGATGTTTAAATCTAAAAACACTTCATCAACCCAGCCCTGTTCTTTTCTTTTTTTGATAACCAAAGGGTTGACTTCAGCAATAACACCCAACACACCAGCAATTTTTGAAGCTTTGGCCTGTGCTCCTGACATGCCACCCAATCCTGATGAAACAAACAGTGCTGTACCTCTGTTTTTTTTTCTTAGTCTTCATGCATTTAACAACGTGATCGTGGTTCCATGTACGATACCCTGTGGGCCAATGTACATGTATGAACCGGCCGTCATTTGTCCGTATTGCGTAACCCCCATGGCATTGAATCGCTCAAATTGCTCTTTGCTTGAATAATTTGGAACCATCATGCCATTCGTGACGATGGCTCTTGGGGCATTTGTACTTGAAGGAAACAAAGCCATTGGATGACCTGAATAAACACTGAGGGTTTGATCATCTTTCATTTTTGCCAAAAGCTGCATGGTTAAACGGTATTGAGCCCAATTTTGAAAAACTGCACCATTACCCCCATAAGTGATTAGCTCATAGGGGTATTGTGCAATTCTGGGGTCAAGGTTGTTTTGTATCATGTGCATGATACAGGCGGCTTTTAGGCACTGATAAGGATAGTCTTTGTATGGCCTCGCGTACATCTCATGGCTGGGTCTAAATCGATACATGTATATGTGACCAAGCTCGTCAAGTTCTCTTTGGAACTCCGGCATTAATACGCTGTGCCATTTTTTTGGAAAATATCGTAATGCATTAACAAGACTTAATTTCTTTTCTTCAAAACTTAGATTGCTGTTTCTTTTAGGTGCCCTTTCTATCTTTGTATCAAAAGCCAAGTGCTTTGGAAGGGATTTGCCTATGCCTTCTAGTATTTGAGATTTAAAGCTTTTCACCATTGGCGATATTACACAGGCTAAGGGGACTTTGCACTTTTGCTTTGAAAATGGTAGTACGGCCCAACTTTATGAAGACATTAACACAATTTTCAAGTTTAGAATTACTTGAGGCCTATAGATTGCGTGGTGAAATGATCGCCAAACTTAAAGAACAAAAGGCAAGTACACAAAACACCCAAGCACCTCAACACCCCACACAAAATCAAGCTGATCAAACAAACAGCGAAACATTAAACAACGAACAAATCACTCTGGCAATGGCGCCTTCCACGCAATCTAAAGAAAATTTAAGCGAAGCCATAACACCCACTGAAACTTTAGACACACATCAAGCTTTACCATTGGATAGCGAACCATCATCTCAATCAACTCTTGAACAAAACACTCCAGTTGATCAGTCTACCGCCCAAGCAGTGAATCAAGCACAGCCAGAAGTGAAAAAACTTAGCCGTAAAGAACGCATCAAGTTGGCGATTGAAAGAAAAAAAGCCATGTTTGAAAAAAGAAGACTTGATATTGAGCACAAAAGAAAAGAATGGCTTATGCTTTATGAAGAAATCAAAGATGCTTTTTGCCAGACACTTAAAACAAAACATTCATTGAATGATGAGAAAATACCCCTGTTTTTAAATGCTCTGAAAGTCATTGATCGAAAACGTTTTCGCGAGTTAAGACGGGTGACCGTTTTTAAATTGGAAAAAGAGGGTGAAAAAACACCTAAAGATGCGATCAAACTGGATGATCATTTTTATAGTCCAACGTATATTTTTCTTCCAAGTCTTCATCGAGAAAGAAACACAAGTCGTGATAAGGAAAAACGCTTTCATAACAAAAGAAAACCTAGAAATAAAAAAAGATTTTTCAATTCTAAACTCAATTCTTCTAAAACCACACCGAATGCACAAGGTGTTTAGATTTATACTGCTTATTTGTTGGCTTTCAAACACATTTGCTAAAGAATTAAGCCTACCTCAGGCTTTTCAATTGGCTAAAACAAATTCAATTTTAATGAGCAACCAAATAATCGAAACAGACATTGCAAAGCAAACTTACAAACAAGGATATTCGAACATTTTACCCAAATTCACTTTATCTTCAAACAACATTTTTCGGGATGCACTTGATACCGGTGGTGTTCCAGGTCAATTTGGACAAGGCAGACAACACGAAGCTAAACTGTCTTTTTCTCAACCCATTTTTCAAGGTGGAGGCGAATATTTCGGTTTGTCTATTTTATCAGGTGAAGTTCAAAGACAAAAATACAATGAGCAAAAAATTATTCTTGATTTATTCCAAACAGTTTCAAACTGGTTTATTCAAACATTAAAATATGAAAAACAAATTCTTAACATAGAAAGCGAGTTAAAAATTGTTAATAATCGAAGTCAATTTTTAAAACAACGTTCAACCATAGGCCGAAGTAAAAAGACTGAGTGGATATCATCCTTGGCTCAATCGTCATTGCTAACTTCAAAAAAATCTCAAATCATGGGTTTAAAAGATTCTACGCTTTTAGAACTTCATCGAATCATGTCACAAAAAGAAAATTTTACTTTGCTTGATTTTTCGACAGATTTCAAATTACCCAATGAAAATAATGTCAATCCAACAATTAAGCTGCTTGAATTTGATATTGAACAAACCAAAAAAGAACTGTGGGCAAACACAGCTGATTTTTTACCAACAGTTGATTTTTCTGGAAATTACTACCTCGATCGAGCAGGTATTCTAGCGGATTCTAAGTGGGATTTGTCTTTGCTGGCCTCTTGGGAGTTTTTTAGTGGTGGGCAACATTTTCATAATCGAAAAATAACAAGATTAAAAATACGTTCTCTTCAAAACATTTTAAATGACGAAAAAGACAAACTTCGACAACAAACAGAAAGTAAATCAAGACAACTTCATAAAAACATTGAAAGCTTAGTTGAACTTGAAAAAGCTTTAAAATTGAGTCGCCAAGCTTATCAGACCATTGAAAAAGAATATCGATCTGGTTTGGTGAATCATCTTGAGTTGTTAAATGCTCTCAACGAGCAAACCAGCATATTGCAACTGTTTGATGATTTGTCCTATGAATCAAAACTATTATGGATTGAAATTTTTCTTCTCAATGGAGTTTTACCCAATGACTTTAACTGATTTTTCAATCAAAAGGCCTGTTTTTGCATGGGTTTTAATGATGGCCTTGATGTTTTTTGGTTTTTTATCTTTTTTAAAAATGGGCATCAATGAAAATCCAGATGTTGAATACCCTGTCATCACGATCAACTACACCTATGAGGGCGCGACACCTGAGGTGGTTGAAAAAGACATCATTGAACCAGTAGAAAGCATTTTGGTTTCCATGCAGGGCATACGTAACATTTCATCCGTTTGCGATCGAGGCACAGGCACCATCACACTTGAATTTGAATTGAGTAAAGACATTGACTTTGCTTTGCAGGAAGTGACCACTTTGCTAAGCAAAGCAGCCAGAGATCTACCTGAGGCGTTAGAGCCACCTGTTGTGACAAAATCAAATGCTGATGATGACCCCATCATGTATTTGGCGTTTTCAAGTAAGCATTTAAGCACACGTGAAATGATGATTTTGTTTCGAGATTTTATTCGAGACAGAATTTCAACCATTGAAGGTGTGGCTGAAGTGCGAGCCTTTGGTTACCATGAACCCGTGATGCGCATTGAGCTTAGTGTAGATAAACTTAAAAAATATGAGTTAACCGCACAGGACATTCTCTCAAGTCTTCAGGCTGGGCATAAAGAATTGCCTGCCGGTAAATTTGAAAACAGCGAGCAGGAAAATTTGATTCGGTTTATGGGTGAAGTCAATCAAATAGCTGATTTTGAAAACATCATGATCACCAAAAGAGGCGGCGCACCTAATTATTTTCCAATCAAACTCAAAGACGTGGCCCACATTAAAGAAGGCATCGAAAATTTAAAGCGCATCTCAAGGGTCAACGGTGTGCCGGCCATGGGTATGTCTGTTCAAAAGCAAAGAGGCGTCAACATGGTTCAAACGGCAAACCGTGTTAAAGACAAGCTTAAGCAAATCAATTCACAGCTACCAGAAGGCACAAAGCTTGAAGTTAATTTTGATCGTTCAAAATTCGTTAAAGAAAGCGTGGATGAACTTTTGTTCACACTCATTCTTTCTGCTTTGTTAACCTCGCTGGTGTGCTGGATCTTTCTTGGATCATGGTCGGCGACATTTAACATTTTGTTGGCCATTCCCACCTCCATATTGGGTGCATTCATTTTTATGCACTTGTTTGGCTTTTCACTTAATACATTTACTTTGTTGGGCCTTGCCTTGGCGATTGGACTTGTGGTGGATGATGCCATCGTCA
>JAYRVV010000355.1:0-3490 GCA_041918415.1 Bdellovibrionota bacterium
GTTGTCTGTAATGTTCATTCGCTTTTTCCTACTCGGGTTGGCATTGTTCTGCAGGCATACTTACATCGAAGCCAAAATGATTTGGATTTTTTTCTCAAACAGGGCATTTCTGTGCGCATCTGTAAAGGTGCTTACAAAGAACCCAAACACATCGCTTATCAAAAAATGGACGACATTCGAAAAAATTATCGAGCCATGGTTTTAATGGCGATGAAAAGCAATGTGCCCTTTGCCGTGGCCACACACGACGATCAAATCATTCATTGGGCCTTGGATCAGTTTGAAAAAAACAAGGTTGATCGATCGAAAGTTGAATTTCAAATGTTGTATGGACTTCGAAGAAAAAAAGCACTTGAGTTAAGCCAAAGTGCCTATCGCATGCGTGTGTATGTGCCCTACGGTTTGCATTGGTTTCCTTACTTTTCAAGACGCTTAAGGGAGCGTAAGGAAAACGTTTGGTTTGTCCTTCAAGGCCTGTTTCAATACTAAGTTATTGATATTATAAATAATATTTATATTGCTATGCGCTTAATAAGTCGATATAAAGCGGTGATTTGATAAAAATCAGAGACGAGGTTGTTCATGAAAGCTAGTATTCATTTGGTTTTATTCATTGTGAACCTATCCATGGCACAAGCGTTTTTAGATCATACGCCCATTTTTACAGCAACCATCGAATATCCACGCTATTGGTTTGTGTTACCCGAAGTTAACACCAATGAATTTTATGTGAGTGTTCGAGAGTTTGATGGCAATCAAAATCGTATCGTCAGCCGTGCAAAATTGAAATATTCAAAAGCATCTTATGAAGCCATCCCAGAGGTCACATGCTTAGAAAATTGTGAATCGGGACTATTTTTTACTAAAAATGAAAACTCATCAAATAACGTGAAAGCATATTCTCAATTCATTAAGATAGATAAACAGTACCCTGTTGTTGTTTTTATAATTGAAGAACTGGACATTTTTGCCAAGCCCATATCGCTTGATGAGTCTCATAAAGAAAAGTACAGAATAAACCCTCACTTGCTTTTTTATCGAACATCACAGTCCAAACTGCTAACGCTTTTTGGAGAAACAACATATCAAGGATATTTCAGTAAAAGTATAAAAATGCCTAAACGGTATTTTGAATACGAATGATTCAGGTCTTTTTCCATTCAATGTCTTGAACGTTATTGTGATGGTTAACATACCTTGCATAGACAAATAAAAAATCAGATAGACGATTTAAAAAAACAGGGATGTTTGGATTGATGGTCTTGCTTTCATGCAAAGGCCAACACAGACGTTCTGCCCTTCGGCAGATGGTTCTGGCCAAATGTGCAAAGCCGGCCTCATGAGTACCCCCAGGTAAAATAAAACAGGTCAGTTTAGGCAATTGCTTATCCATGTCATCAATGCATTGCTCATATGTTTCAATGTGAGAAAGACCAATTCGTTCGATGGTTTTTTTTTCTAAAAAAGGAGTGGCCAAATCAGCGCCCAAAGTGAAAAGATCGTTTTGTAGACTTTTAATCCACGAATTATTAGGAATTTGAGAGCTTGAGCAAAGTACACCCAGCACACTGTTGAGTTCATCCACCGTTCCATAGGCCTCAATCAAGGGGTGATCCTTAGAAACGCGTAAACCTGAAAAAAGGCTCGTTTGACCCTGGTCGCCAGTTTTGGTGTAGATTTTCATGCTCGTGTTCTATGGGATTTTTAAAAAAGGGTCTAAGAATTTTTTTGCTTCTCATCATGCAATGTGTTATTCGACGCCTGATGAGATGTTTGTTGGTTCTGCTTCTATTTTTTCAGGTTTTGTCTGCTCAAACCGTTCGGGTTTCGTTTTTCATTGAAAATGAAGCGATTCAGTTTGATTACTTGGTTGAGGAAATAGAAGTCAATTCACACCTTGTCCTCAATGTCTCTTTGTTACAAGCAGATCAAGCACAGCCCTTGGCATCGAAGCTTAAAAAAATAACAATTTCGTATAAAAATGAATTCAGCGCTGATGAAAATGCATTGGATTTGCAAGCACTCATGCATCTTTTGCTTGAATGCGAATCCTTAAGGGTTCACGTGAAACCTCCTTTTAAAAAACAGGATTACCCAGCCCTTTCTTACGAAAGCGAAAGCAACGATGAAGAAGATAAAGCCACGATAGAGCTTGACAGTTTCACCTTGAATGTTTTTCCTTCGCATGTCTACATTGAAAAAGATCAAAGAACCATTCGTCTATCAAAATTAATTGAGAATATTAAAAACGAGTCGAAAAGTGCTGATGTATTATTGCAAACCTTTTTTAAAGAACGCACGCTTATTGAAAAATTGGTTTCTCAAAAAGAATTCTTGAAAGCGAAATTTAAATTTTTAGAACTTTCCAATCAAATCGAACACAAAATAGAATCGTGCCTTAGTGTTTATGGCTGTGTTCGTGAGCTGGATGAATTAAAAAATGTGTATCAAAATGTACTGGTTGAATTGCGCACATTTGAAGAAGTGTTTAAAGATTCAATACCCATAACTTTTGACCAAGAGCCACAAAAAACACTGGGGTATATATCGTTTCAATTTGGCATCGACAATGGCGAAACTTCTTTGCTTCAATCAAAATACGCGATTGAAGGTGTTGATTCAAATCGTTTTCAAACCAGTTTTCATTGTGCATACCCACGGCTGATTCATTCCCAAATGGTAAGCCCGGTTCTCTTTTCAGAAGCTTGGGTCTACATAAAACTCACTAAAACAAGCGATGTAAATAAATTATGTATCATTTTTCCAAATACATTTTATGCCAAAGCCTTTGAAGAAGGATTAAAATGGTATTTAAAAAATGTAAGCCAAGCACTTACGTTTAAACCCAAATATAACATTGATGTAACAGCCATCAAGAAAGGAGGCCTGGCGCAAAAGCGAAAAAATAACAAAGATCCGAACGTGATTGATTTATCTAAAATAAAAAAGAACGTTTCGACTTACGTTCTTCAACGAAGCACAATCTTTGTAGACGATGCAAATCAAACCATGATTTTTAGACCCGATTTTACGTACGAAGTGCATGATGATTCCCCATTTGCACACACGTACAAAGAAATCAAAAAAGTGGCTGATGATTTAACACGCTTACAAGCTCAGATTCTAAACATCAGCGATGCTCGACAAATGCTAAGTCCCTTAGTTTTAAAAGATCGCCAAGCAGTGTTTGATGACATCATGAGTGATTCTTTGTTTTGTGATAAAAAACATTGGTCGTATGACTTGGCGAGGATCACCGTGTTGAATAAAATCAAAGAGATTTTTAAAAGATATAAACTTTCGTTTGATCAAGCTTTTACCGAATAAAGGGAATCAAAGAAAAATAAAGTTTTTGGGCTGTTGAAGAATTGTACCAGATTCGAGGCCGCAGGGAACGAGCCACCACAGCGTACTTAGTCGATGCTGAATAAAGGCTTTTTTGATTAAGCAGTAATGATTTGATTTTTAAAGACGGTTTTTTTGATTAAAA
>JAYRVV010000356.1:0-3036 GCA_041918415.1 Bdellovibrionota bacterium
CAACAAACGCACTTCATCTTTAAATAATGATCGAAGCGGCTCAACCAATTTGAGTTTCATATCTTTAGGAAGCCCACCAACGTTGTGATGACTCTTGATGGTCACCGATGGCCCATGGTGTGAAGACGATTCAATCACATCAGGATAAATGGTTCCCTGACCTAAAAATGTGGCGTCTTTTATTTTTTTGCTTTCTCTTTCAAAAACGTCAATGAATTTATTTCCTATTATTTTTCTTTTTAGTTCAGGGTCTTCAACGCCTTTTAAACTTTCAAAAAATTCGTTGCTCGCATCAACCACAATCAATTTTACACCAAAAGCTTGTTTGATGTTTTTTTCAACTTGTTCGCGTTCGTTCTTTCGAAGTAAGCCATGATCAACAAAAATGGCTGTGACTTGATCGCCTAAAGCTTCATGCAACAAAACGGTTGATACTGCCGAATCAACACCGCCTGAGATGGTGCTTAACACATGTTCGCCTTTAACCATCGCTCGAATGTTTTGGTGTTGTAATTGAATGTAATTTTTCATTGTCCAATTGGGATTGCTCTTACACACACTCAAAACAAAATTATGAATCATTTGTTTTCCAATTTGAGTGTGGGTCACTTCGGGGTGAAACTGAACCCCAAAAAACTTTTTTGATTTATTTTCAACGGCTGCATAGGGTGATGAATCAGACTGTGCGATTGCTTGAAATTCTGATGGAATGGATTCGATCGAATCACCGTGACTCATCCAAACACTGTGTACCTGATTGTATGGAATATTTTTAAATAGTTCACTTTGTTTTTTAATGGTGATGTTGGCCAAACCAAATTCTCTTTTTTCTGCAGGCAGGACCCTTCCTCCAAAATGGTGAATTAAAAGTTGTGCGCCATAACAAATTCCAAAAATTGGCATGTTTAATTTCAAAACATTTTCATGCAAAATTGCTGAGTTTTTTTCATAAACCGAATTGGGACCACCCGACAAAATCACACCTTCGATGTCATTTAAGTTTTCAAATGTGTTATACCAAGGTTTGATTTCGCAATACACGCCAAGTTCACGCACTCGTCTTGCTATGAGTTGCGTGTATTGAGAACCGAAATCGACAATTAAAATCATCTTTCACCTTGATAGTTGGGTGTTTCTTTGGTGATGGTCACATCATGCACATGACTTTCTCTTAAACCCGCATGTGTGATGCGTACAAATTTTGCGTTCTTATGCATTTCATCAATGTTTACGCTTCCCAAATAACCCATGCCTGCTTTAAGCCCACCCACCAATTGATAAAGTGTGTTAGAGACGGGACCCTTGTATGGCACTCGGCCTTCGATGCCTTCGGGCACAAGCTTGTAGCTTTCTTGCATTTCTTCTTGAAAATATCGATCGGCGCTGCCACCTTTCATGGCTCCAATCGAACCCATGCCACGATAGGTTTTATACGTTCGACCTTGATATAAAATTTCTTCACCTGGAGATTCATCTGTACCCGCAAGCAATGAGCCAATCATCACACTTGAAGCACCACACGCCAGAGCCTTCACAACATCTCCTGAATATTTAATACCACCATCTGCAATCACTGGAATTTTATGTTTTTTACAAACTGCAACCACTTCACACAAGGCCGAAAATTGTGGAACACCCACACCCGCCACCACACGCGTGGTGCAAATGGATCCTGGACCAATACCAACTTTTACAGCATCGGCACCCGCACTGATCAAAGCAGATGCTGCTTCGCCCGTCGCGATGTTGCCCGCAATTAAATTGATTTTTGGATAAAGTTTGCGAAATTTTGAAACACTATCCAAAACGCTTTGAGCGTGTCCATGAGCCGTATCAACCACCAAAACATCAACGCCAGCGTCAACCAATGCTTTGGCTCGATCAAAATGTTCTTCACTCGTGCCAACGGCCGCACCCACACACAGGCGACCTTCATCATCTTTAACGGCCAAAGGAAATTCCGTTGCTTTTTTAATATCTCGAATGGTTAATAAACCCTTGAGGTTGCCATTTTTATCAACGACCAACAGTTTTTCGATTCGATGGCGATGAAGCAAATCTTTGGCATCTTCAAGACCCATACCCTCTTTGATGGTTACAAGCTTGGTTGTCATCAGTTCTTTTACTTTCTTTTTCATGTCACGTTCAAATTGAAGATCGCGATTGGTCAAAATGCCAACCAATTTTTCACCTTGTGTGATGGGAATGCCGCTGATTTTGTTTTTGATCATCAAATTCACAGCATCTTGCACCGTGTGATCAGGATTGAGCGTGATGGGATCACGAATCACGCCTCCTTCAGATTTTTTCACGCGGCGGATTTCTAAAGCCTGTTTGTCTTTTGGCATGTTTCGATGAATAACACCCAAGCCACCTTCTTGAGCCATTCGAATGGCCATTTGACTTTCCGTGACTGTATCCATTGCGGCTGATAGAATGGGAATGTTAAGTTTTAGTTTATGAGTCAGACGTGTTTGAACGTTTGCACTTTTGGGCAAGACTTTACTGTGCCTAGGAATAACCAGCACATCATCGAATGAAAGAGCCAAAGGAAACTTGGAATCATGCATGTTTTCTCCTTGTTGTTTGGCGGCGCATAGTAACTTGTTTGAGGTATAACTGCAATGGTTAATGCCATAAAAATTGTAAATTTGCTAAAAGACTTTGGAAGCATTCAAGCAGTACGAGGTATTACATTAAACATAGAGCAGGGTGTGTTTTTTGGCATTTTGGGTCCCAACGGCGCTGGTAAATCAACCACATTGAACATGATCACGGGCCTATGCACGCCCAGCGGTGGATCGGTGTCGGTGTTTGGCTATGATGTGCAGACCCAATACATTGAAGCAAGAAAGCACATTGGACTTTCGCAGCAGGAGTTTAATTTCGATCGCTTTTTTAACATACAAACCTTGCTTGAGTTTCAGGGGGGTTATTTTGGACTTTCTAAAGGGCAATCCAAAGAACGAGCCAAGGCCTTGCTTGATCAAATGAACCTTTATGGCAAAAGAAAAGAAACCATCAAAAGCTTGTCGG
>JAYRVV010000357.1:0-3409 GCA_041918415.1 Bdellovibrionota bacterium
TGATCAAGCTTGAATCCATTCATTTTCCAGAGCCTGTGATACAAATTGCGGTTGAGCCCAAAACCAAATCCGATCAGGAAAAAATGGGTGAGGCTCTTCATAAATTGGGTCAAGAAGACCCTTCGCTTCGAATTAAAACCGACGAAGAAACGGGACAAACACTGTTGTCTGGAATGGGCGAACTTCACCTTGAAATCATCGTTGATCGCATGCTTCGCGAGTTTAAAGTTGAAGCCAACGTGGGTAAACCCCAAGTGGCTTATCGTGAAACCATCACCAAGTCGGTTGAGTCTGAAGGCAAATTCATTCGTCAATCAGGTGGTAAGGGTCAATACGGTCACGTCTTTTTGGAGTTGGAACCCAACGAAGCTGGCAAGGGTTTTGAGTTTGAATCAGCCATCAAAGGTGGATCGGTTCCAAAAGAATTTTTTAAACCAATCGAAGAAGGCATTCGTGAAGCAACCGAGAGTGGCATTTTGGCCGGCTATCCTGTTGTGGACATCAAAGTTCGCTTGGTGGATGGAACTTACCACGAGGTGGATTCATCAGAAATGGCGTTTAAGATCGCGGGCTCAATGGGTTTTAAGGATGGCTGTCGAAAAGCCGGTGCGATTTTGCTTGAACCCATCATGAAGGCCGAGGTGATTGTACCTGAAGAATACATGTCCAATGTCATTGGAGATTTAAATTCTAGAAGAGCCAGAATTTTGGGAATGTCTTCACGTGTGGGTACACAAGTGATAGACGCTCAAGTTCCACTTTCACAGATGTTTGGGTATTCAACGGATTTACGATCAAACACGCAAGGTCGTGCAAGTTACACGATGGAGTTTGATCATTATGCACCTTTGCCCGCAAAGATCGCAGAAGAGATCATTGCCAAAGCAAAGGCGAGTTAAAGGGAAGGAAGAAGTATGCTAGAAGAAAAAATAAGAATTCGTTTAAAAGCTTACGATTACAATGTGCTGGATCAGTCCACTAAAGAAATCGTTGAGACAGCAAGACGCACGGGTGCGAGAGTGGCAGGTCCCATTCCGCTTCCCACCAGAATCAACCGTTTTTGTGTTTTGCGTTCACCACACACTGATAAAAAGTCACGTGAGCATTTTGAAATTCGCACACACAAACGCATGATGGATATTTTGGAACCCACACAGCAAACCATCGATTCATTGATGAAATTGGATTTGTCTGCAGGTGTGGACGTTGAAATTAAAAGTTACAGGGAATAAGCCATGAGTTTAGAAGCGAAAACAGCCAATTTGAATGGAAAAATAGAAGGCAGCACGGCTTTGCCAAAAAGCGTGTTTGGTCAAACCATTTCAGAACCCTCGGTTTTTGAAACACTGATTTGGCAAAGGGCCAAGCGACGACAGGGCACAGCCAAAACCAAAACACGAAAAGAAGTGTCCGGCGGTGGTAAAAAACCATTTAAACAAAAAGGTACAGGTAACGCCAGACAAGGATCGAATCGTTCGCCTTTGATGCCCGGTGGAGGTCGTGTGTTTGGTCCGCATCCCAGAGATTATGAATTTGCGTTGCCTAAAAAAATTCGAAACAAAGCCATTTTGTCCGTATTGAGCCAAAAGGCCATTGAGGGCAAAGTTTTTGTGTTGGATGAAACAAAAATGCAAAAACCATCAACCAAGATCGTTTCTGAATTCATCAAAAACAACAAACTTAAAAATGCTTTGTTTGTGGACGGTGCCAATGAAAATTTACGTTTGTCTGTTCGAAACGTCGCCAAAGCCTACTTTAGCGATGTTCGTTCGATCAATGTGTATGACTTGCTTAAGTTTGAAAATTTGGTGGTGTCCAAGGCATCATTAAAAACCCTTGAAGAAAGGTATGGACATGCAGATTGATGTATCAAAAATAATTAAGAGACCTTTGGTGTCTGAAAAATCAAGCGCTTTGAAGAACATCTCAAAGATTGTGTTTGAAGTGTATCCAAAGGCCAGCAAACCCATGATCAAACAAGCGGTTCAAAAAGCTTTTAAGGTGACGGTGATTGATGTTCGTACGATGCTCATGCCTGGAAAGACAAAAAAATCTTTTTTGGGCAAACGTCGAAGCGAAGTGAAACTGTCAAAATGGAAAAAAGCAATTGTCACCCTTAAAGAAGGCGACAAAATTGAAGTCGTGGAGGGCGTGTAATTTATGGCAACCAATAAATATAGACCATACACACCGTCAAGGCGGTTTATCACCACAGCAGATTTTTCTGAGCTTTCAAAGGTAGAACCATTTAGACCTTTGCTTGAAGTGAAGAAAAGAACCGGTGGTCGAAACAATCGAGGACGAATCACCAGCCGTTTCATTAGTGGTGGACATAAGCAAAAATACCGTAAAATTGATTTTCTAAGACGAGATAAGGAAGGCGTGATTGGCAAAATCAAGACCATCGAATACGATCCAAATCGATCGAGCCGTATCGCTTTGGTTTCTTATAAAGATGGCGAGTACCGCTACATTTTGGCACCCGTGGGCTTGGAAGTTGGACATGAAATCATCAGTGGCCCTCAGGCAGAGATCAGACCTGGAAATGCTTTGCAACTGCAGTCGATCCCAGTGGGTACTTTGGTTCACAACGTCGAGCTGAAAATCGGCCGAGGTGGCCAAATCGTCCGTAGTGCGGGCTCAAGCGCGCAGTTGGTTGGACGTGAAGAAGGTTATGCTCAATTGCGTCTGCCCTCCGGTGAAATCAGAAAAGTTCGCCAAGAATGCTACGCAAGCATCGGTCAGGTGTCGAATCTGGAACATGAAAACATTCAGATTGGTAAAGCTGGACGAAGCCGATGGTTGGGTCGAAGTCCACACGTTCGTGGTACGGCCATGAACCCAGTGGATCACCCGCATGGTGGTGGTGAAGGTAAAACCAAAGGTGGTCGTCACCCTGTATCGCCTTGGGGCTTGCCCACCAAGGGTTATAAAACCAGAAGTAACAAACGAACAGACAAGTACATCATTGAAAGAAAAAAGAGGAATAGATAATGGCTAGAAGTACCAAAAAAGGTCCATTTGTGGACGGTTATTTGATCAAAAAAATTGATGCCATGAAAGGTGACAAAAAAGTCATCAAAACATGGTCCAGAAGATCCACCATTTTGCCCGAATTTGTGGGTTACACTTTTGCCATTCACAATGGAAAAAAATTTATTCCGATTTACATCACCGAAAACATGGTCGGTCACAAGTTGGGTGAGTTTGCATTGACACGAACGTTTATCATGCACTCAGGTGATCGAAAAACCGATACGGCGGAATAGGAGCAAGCATGGCGACGAAAGCTACATTAAAATTCATTCAAGTGTCACCACAAAAGGCTCGATTGGTTGCCAATTTGGTTCGTAACAAGTCAGCCACTGAGGCAACCCTGTTGCTTAAAGTGTCGCCGACCAAAACGGCA
>JAYRVV010000358.1:0-2287 GCA_041918415.1 Bdellovibrionota bacterium
AGAAAAGAAAATGCGCGAACAAGTTAAAAACGCAAAAATCGAACGTGTTGGTAACGAATTGGTTGTAAAATTTAATTCAGGCATGCTTTTTGATGTTGGAAAAGCCGAACTCAAATCGGACAGTCAAACTGATTTAAATGATTTTGCAAAAATTCTCGGTGAGTTTGCACAAACCAAAATTGTGGTTGAAGGACACACCGATAACACAGGTTTGAAAGCCACCAATGTCAAACTGTCCAATGACAGGGCCATGAGTGTTTCAAATTACTTAGGCTATCAAGGTGTGGCGGGCAATCGAATCAGTTCATATGGATTTGCCGATGAAAAGCCAGTGGCCAGCAATGACTCGGATATTGGTCGTCAGGCCAATCGTCGTGTTGAAGTTAAAATTATTCCTGACGAAAAAATGATGAAGCAAAAAAAATAATGATTTTATTTGTTTGTTCATTGAAAAAGGCGACCTAGGGTCGCCTTTTTTTTTGATGAAATAGGACAAACAACAAAAGGCATGCGAGCAGCGCAAACAAACTGGAAACATAAAAGGCAAGGCTTGGATGTTTTGAGTCATAAAGAAAAGAAAACAATAAATTGGCAGGAAGAAGCAAGAGACCCGTGATCATGGAAAACCAACCGAAAGCATGTCCTTTGTGTTGTGGATCGGACATGGAGGCGATCAGGGCTTTTTCTGCGGGCTCAACGAGCCCAAAGTAGATGCCATAAATTAAAAACACCATCAAAAGCAGTGTGGGAGATTGAATCTTGCCAAAGGCCGCATAAATCAAGGCGTAAAAAAACCAGCCGACAAGCAATGTTTTTTTCTTGCCCCATTGATCGGCAATTTTTCCACCCAAATGACTGGAAACAGATTTGATCACATGATGGATGGACCATAAAATGGCCAACGTGGAAGTTGAAAATCCAACTTTGGCAAGATGGGCAAGCAAATAAATGTCTGAGGCTTGAGAGAGCGTAAAAATCGACACAGGAATAAAAAATTTTTTCAAGTCTTTAGCGAGCGTCACTTTAGTCTGTATGACGGGGTCATGCGGGGTAGAAACCTTTGGTTCACGAAGTTTAAATACCAAAAGGTAAATGGTTAAAAGGGAAGGGATCAGCGCCAACTTAAAAACCGAAGTGATGCTAAAGTTCAGTACACCAATTAAAAAAGCTGCAACCAAAGGTCCAAGCACGGCACCGAAATGGTCCATGGCACGATGAACACCGTAAGCGAAGGCGAGACTTTGTGAAGGAGTGACATCAGCAATCAAAGCGTCGCGAGGGCTTGTGCGAAGGCCTTTGCCAACTCGATCGAAAAGCCTAATCCAAAACACAAACCACCACGACCCGGCAAAAGCCACCAAAGGGCGAGTCAATCCTGAGAGTGTGTAACCAAAGACCACAAAGGGTTTTCGTTTTGAAACGTAATCACTTAAACGCCCCGAAATGACTCTAAACAACGCCGTGATGGCCTCGCTCACCCCTTCGATGATGCCCATGCTTTTGTCGGGAGCCATTAGAACGGTTGTTAAAAAAGCCGGTAAAAGTGGAAAAATCATTTCACTGGATAGGTCAGTTAATAGGCTGGCCAGCCCAACGACGTAGACCGTGTGTGAAAGGTTTGTCTGGAAAAGAAAGGATTTCAGCCGAATCAAAAAGTGTTTTTCCACATCATGGAACCGACGGGGATGGGCGATTTGCCTTGGTATTTGGCATCTAATTTGTTGGCGTAATTGATGTTCACATCGCCTTTGACTTCAAAATAGATCAATTGTCCGATGGGCATGCCGGCATAAACACGCACGGGTAATTTGACGGAAATTTCCAGGGTCCAGTAATTGCAAAAACCAACATCGCCTTTGCCAGCTGTTGCGTGAATGTCAATGCCAAGTCGTCCGGCGCTGGATTTACCTTCCAAGAAAGGGACATGTGCCCAAGTTTCTGTATATTCCTTGGTGATGCCCAAATATAATTCATTGGGTTCAAGCACGAAACCCTCTTTGGAAATTTCAAAATACCTTACGGGGTTGTCTTTTTTTGCATCCAGAATACGGGTGTTGTAGACCCCAAGGGTTGATCCAAGATGGACGTCATAACTGTTGGTGCCAAGGCATTTTCGATCAAAGGGTTCAATTTTGATTTTTCCTTTTTGAATTTCCTGCTCAATCTGGGTGTCGCTAAGAATCATCCGTTTCTAATAGCTCATTTTACTTAAGAATCAAGTTCATTTAAAAAGGACTGTGTACTTGGGGATCGACCCAAAAACCCTTTAATCAAATCCATGGGTTCT
>JAYRVV010000359.1:0-4143 GCA_041918415.1 Bdellovibrionota bacterium
AAGAAGACGTGGATGTGCTGCTTAGTTCACTTCGTTCAGGTTTGATTGATGCTGTTGCCACGGATCATGCTCCACACACGGTTGAGGAAAAGAACAAACCTTTTGATCAGGCTCCAAACGGAGTGATTGGTTTGCAGGCAGCATGGCTGGTGATGTTGCAACTGTATTTTCAAAACAAAATGGATTTACTTTCATTGGTGAGGGCGATGAGTACAAACCCTGCAGCGATTGCACAGATTGAAGGCGGAAGTCTTAAACCCAATAGCCCTGCAGATTTGTTTGTGTGTTCGCTGTCAAAGAAAACGGATTTTAAATTAAGAAAAAATTATTCTAAATCACAAAATGATCCGTTTAATGATTTTAAAGGTAGGGGAAAGATTTTATTCACCATGGTGGATGGAAAAATCAAAATGAGAGGGGATCAGTGAAAGCACACGTTCTTTTAGAGGATGGAACTTATCTTGAGGCTACTGGTTTTGGGCAAATGGGGATGAGTTCCGGAGAACTGGTGTTTAACACAGCCATGACCGGATACCAGGAGGTGCTCACTGATCCGTCTTATTGCGGACAAATCGTTTTGTTTTCGTACCCAATGATGGGCAACTATGGTGTGAACTTTCAGGATGTGGAATCCAGGTCGCTTTTTTTAAAAGGTGTTGTGGTTTCTTCGTATGTGGATACGCCGTCTAATTTTAGAAGTCAGGGAACGTTGGGTAGCTATTTGAAGAAAAATAATGTGGTGGCTGTTTGTGATGTGGACACCAGGTATTTGACCCACAAAATACGAGATCAGGGTTCAATGCGAGCAGTGATTGCTTCAGGTGAATATGATTTAAAACAACTGAAAACCAAACTGGATCAAACCATAAAGATGGAAGGTCAAAATTTGGTTCGTGAAGTGGCGTGTAAAAAACCTTACCATTACACCGATGAGACAGCTGGCAGTCATCCAAGGCCCAACGTGGTGGTGATAGACTGTGGCGTAAAGTTAAACATCTTAAGATCGTTGGCCAAAGAAGATCTTAATGTTGTGGTGGTTCCACCTGATACCGACGAACAAAGCATGATGGCGTATAACCCACATGGCATTTTAATTTCCAACGGACCGGGTGATCCAGACGCAGTTGATGTGCTGCCCAAAACCATACAATCTTTTTTTGGGAAAATGCCTGTGTTTGGTATCTGTTTAGGGCATCAAATCATTGCTTTGGCATTGGGTGCAAAAACCTACAAATTGCCATTTGGTCATCATGGCATCAATCACCCGGTGCTTAATCAAATCACTGGTAAAATTGAAATCACATCTCAAAACCATGGATTTGCTGTGGATGGGGAAAGTTTGTTAAAGCGGCAGTCAGCTTTTTCATCCATTGTTCTTTCACACGTGCATTTAACGGATGGAACGGTTGAAGGTTTTGAATTGCCACAAATGCAAATCAAAGCCATCCAGTATCACCCGGAAGCATGTCCGGGACCACACGATTCGGCTTATCTGTTCAAGGAGTTTAAAGAATGTATAAAACAATCATTGACCAGTTAGTTTTAATTTATTCAAAAAAACCTTACGAGGGTTTTTATTTAGAACAAAAACAAAAATATTTTTCAAAGGTTGGAAAAATATTTAATGACGATCCAATGTTTGAAATTCACATGAATGGATTCATCGAATGGTATTTGTTCAAATGTCGTTTGCTGGATTATTGTATCACTCCGTTGATGTTGCATTATTTTAAAAATGAAGATGTACTTTCATCTCAGGAAAAATCTTTGATGTTAGCTCTGAAGCATTCGGTTAGAAGTGTTTTTGAAGTCATGGACAAACAACGCGAACAAGTCAAATTGAGAGATTTATTTGATGGTTTTGTTTATGAGAACGTCAACTTGTCGACCGCTGTTGGTATTGAAAAAAGAGATTACATCGATGCGCTTGTGTTTAAACATGAAAATCAAAACCACATGACAGATTCAATCAGTATTTACCCGAGCGTTGCCAGAGAATTGATCAAATCAAGTATTGATCGACGTAATTCAAATGAACATGATCTCGACCTAATTTTGGGCTTTGCATTTAAAAAGTGGAAAAAAGAAAAATATCCCAATTTATCTTGGGAACAGATCTTTACAGAGGATCAAGGAATGCATCATGCCGCGTAGGGAAGATATCCGTAGCATCATGGTGATCGGTTCTGGTCCCATTGTGATTGGTCAGGCTTGCGAATTTGATTACAGCGGTACACAGGCTCTCAAAGCGCTTAAAGAAGAAGGGTATCGATTGATCTTGGTGAATTCAAATCCGGCAACCATCATGACCGATCCCGGCTATTGTGATCGAACTTACATCGAACCGTTGACGATTGAAGTGTTAACCAAAATCATTGAAAAGGAAAGACCCGATGCTTTGCTTGCAACCATCGGTGGTCAAACGGCACTGAATTTAGCCATGAAACTCAATCAGCAAGGCGTGCTTGCAGCCTATAACGTTCAATTGATAGGTGCACAGATTGAGAGCATTGAGAAAGCTGAAAACAGAGAATTGTTTAAAGCGGCCATGAACAAAATTGGCGTGCCTCTGCCCACAAGCATGTACGTCAAACATGAAGAACAGGCCCTTGAGGCGATCAAGTTGGTTGGTCTTCCGGCCATCATACGACCGTCGTACACTTTGGGTGGATCGGGAGCCAGCTTGGCCTTTAACAAAGAAGAATGCATCAATTTGATCAAGCGCGGCTTACAAGCCAGCCCCATTCATGAAGTGTTGGTTGAAGAATCCATATTGGGGTTTAAAGAATATGAATTGGAAATGATGAGGGATAAAAACGACAACGTTGTTGTGGTTTGTTCAATTGAAAACATTGATCCAGTTGGCGTGCACACGGGTGACAGTGTGACTGTTGCACCGGCGCAAACACTCTGTGATTTTGAGTATCAACAACTGCGTGATTATTCCATTTCGATCATGAGAGAGATTGGTGTTGATTCAGGTGGGTCAAACATTCAATTTGCTGTCTGTCCAAAAACAGGCAAGATTTATGTGATTGAAATGAATCCACGCGTGTCAAGATCGTCGGCCCTGGCATCCAAGGCGACGGGATATCCCATTGCCCGTTGTGCTGCAAAATTAGCTGTGGGTTACACTTTGGATGAAATCACAAACGATATCACCAAAGTCACCAAAGCTTCATTTGAACCAACATTGGATTATGTCGTGACCAAGATTCCTAGGTTTGATTTTGGAAAATTCCCCGCATCCAGCAGAGTGTTAGGCCCGCAGATGAAAGCTGTCGGAGAAGTGATGAGCATAGGTCAGAATTTTTGTGAGTCTTTCCAAAAAGCGCTTTGCTCAATGGAGATCAATCTGTCCGGTCTTTGGAATAAACAGCAGAAGGAAAAGCACAGCAACCTTGACGACGAAGCGTTTTTAATGAAATTAAAAACACCTCTGCCTGAGAGAATGCTTTTGGTCTGCGAGGCCATGGCAAGAAATATTTCTCTAGAAGACATTCATCATGCCACTTTGATTGATCCATGGTTTTTAAATCAATTTAAAAGGATTGTTGATGAAGAAGAAGCCATCTCAAGCAAAAAGTTAGAAGACTTGGACAAGGTTTATTTACTTAAAATTAAAAAATTAGGCTTTAGTGATGAGAAAATAGCTGATTTGATCGGATCTTCTTTTGAACAAGTTTATCAAAAACGAAAATCACTCAACATCATGCCCACATTCAAAGTGGTTGATACATGCGCAGGCGAGTTTGCGTCTTACACCAATTATTTTTACTCAACATACGGGGCTAAGGATGAGGTGAAGGCAACAGAGAAAAAAAAGGTATTGATTCTTGGTTCTGGTCCCAATCGCATTGGTCAGGGCGTTGAATTTGATTATTGTTGTGTTAAAGCCAGTCAATCTTTAAGACGCATGGGTTATGAAAGCATCATGTTTAATTGCAACCCCGAGACGGTTTCAACAGATTTTGATATTTCTGATCGCTTGTATTTTGAACCCATCACCAAAGAGCATGTTCTTAACGTTATTGAAAAAGAAAAACCCATCGGAGTTATTCTACAATTGGGTGGTCAAACACCTCTAAAATTAGCAAAATTTTTGGTCTCGAGAAATGTCAAAATACTTGGAACTTCATACGA
>JAYRVV010000360.1:0-7005 GCA_041918415.1 Bdellovibrionota bacterium
AAAAACAAACCTTGAAGCTGTTGACGAAGTTGTTAACCAGCTGCGTTTACGAAACATCGGCGGGTTGATCATTTTAGATGCCATTGACATGGAAAGACGATCTTCCAAAGAAAAAGTTTACCGAAAATTGGAAGAAGTCATGAGTAATGACAAAGCAAAAACCAATGTGCTCCAAATATCAGAACTGGGCCTGATCGAAATGACACGAAAACGCACACGAGAAAATTTGGTGCAAACCATGTGTGAGCCATGCCAAACCTGTGAAGGCCGAGGCTTTCATAAGTCGGCAAGGACCATGGCCTACAACATCATTCGCAAACTGGTTTTTGAAATTGCACAAAGAAGATCACATGAAAACATTGAGCTGGTCATTCACCCCAGTGTTGCCATCATATTGAAAAACGAAGAATACGATTCACTCATGGACATTGAAAACCAAACAGGTCGAAAAATTGTGGTACGAGAATTGGCCACTTTGAGCATTGAAAACTATCAAATCAATTTTACGGGACAAGAATTCATTAAGCACACACCCTCAAGCCCACAACAAAGTGAACTGGATCAAACCAAAACGAGCGAAAGCACGTCGCCTAGACTTAAGACGAAATTGACCCCTTTCATTGACGAAGATGTGGAAGAAGATGATGAAGAAGTAGTAGAAGTAGAAGAAGAAAAAGAAGGAGAAGAAGAAATGGAAGAAGAAGAAATAAAGAAACCTTTAAAAACCATGGCATCACGTATGCAGGATGATGATCTTGATGGTGAAGAAGAGCCTGCAAAGCCGGCATTAAAAACCCGCGATTGGAAACAGACAAGAACCGAAAAAAACTTCATTGATAAACCCAAACCAGCCATGCATCAAAGGCCTCAATTCAAATCTGAATTGGTCCAAGCACCCAGAAAAAAAGCCATGCTGGTGACGCGAGAATCTTTAAGCGTACCTCAAAGTAAAGAAGAGGAATAACAATTTTAACAGCCTTGTGTTTTTTGACACTGTGAAAACTCCTTATATCCTTGGCAAGTTTGTAAGGGCGCAATGTTTCGTGGAAAACAAATGGTGATGCTTGAATTAAGATTTGATTGACCGGGTATATAGGGGCAATCCGCATTTGATCCCGAACTCGGGTCTTGTGTCTCTCCTACACTGGTTAGCGAATACACCCTCACGGAGTACATGCTGTTTTGTTCTAAATTGGATGTGTCAACACTGAGTGTTCCTTTATTAGGATTAAAACCCAAGCTTGAAACGGGAACCGTCGTTGTGGCGACCCCATCGTAATCTTCCATCGATGCTGGACACGTGCTTGATTTTAATTTTCTAAACTCAAAGTATAGACCCAAACTTGATCCGTTGGCCATGTCAATCACAACTTGATCCAACGCGCTTGAACCCGAGGCCTGTACAATCGAAAAATGAACAGTGCTGGAACTGTCACATGAATTTGTAACAAACACAGTCAGCAGAAAAACAAAAACAATCTTCATGGTACTTGCTCCACGTTGATGTTTAATTCTTTTAAATCAGCCGTGTTGACAAAATCAGAGCTTCCCTCAAATAAGATATCACCTGTGGCGTTTCGAAATTTAACTTCTATTTGATACTTGAAGTTTTGAGGTAAAGAAGCAAAAGACAAACGACCGCTTTGATTTGGATCATAGCCACATGCGGGGGTGGATGAATTGGTACAGGTACTTGGAAACAAAAACGTGTCGGCCACACGGTCATTATTCAAGTCTAAAACCTGACCGTTATGATCGACACTTTGAAATCGGACAATAAAATCCGCGACCAGACTCGATGCAAAGGCATCGTGACTGTTGTTGAGCACAACAACGATTTCATGGTCTTGCTTCGAACAAGCCAAGATCACCGTCAATGCCAAAAATGCCATCTTTTTCACAAGCAAAGCCCTGGCATTTGACCATCACACAATGCACTTGAATTTTGCATGATCACAGTTACGCTTTGGCCATCCAAATTGGTGATGGTGTTTGAGCCGCTGGCCACCACGATGCCATTGGCGTCATAAGCACAAACAAGTAAATTGAGCGAAGCATTGCTGGCAAAATCATCAAACGAAACCTGGGTGTCAATGGATGTTAGATTTGAATCAAAACCACAGGTTTTGGCTTTGACACACAAATTCACAGAATCGTAGCAACCTTGGGGATAAACAACTTGCACACGGTTTGGATCGCTGCTGTCTTCTTGAATCAAAAAGATATAGCTTTCCAGGGTTTGAGTCACGTTCGATAAATCCAAAGAAGCCGTCAATTGACCAGCATTTTGGCAAGAAATCATCAGCCATGCTAAAAGAAAAACCATGCCTTTAAACCATTTCATCTTTTAACCCCATGTTATACGTTATCGCCACACCCATCGGTTGTATAGAAGATATCACAGAACACGCCAAAAGCGTTCTTTCCAAGGTTGATTATATCGCGTGTGAGGATACACGAAAAACTAATTTTTTACTTTGCAGTCTTAACATCAAACAAAAGCTTATTCGGGCAGACGAATACAACATGCGTCAAGCCATCGATAAAATCCTTAGGGATTTAAACCAAGGGCAAAGCATTGCCTACGTGTGTGATGCCGGCACGCCCGGCATCAGCGACCCCGTCGATCGATTGGTGGATGCCTGTTACCAAGCAGGCCTTGATGTTCAAGCCCTTCCCGGACCCAGCTCAGTCACCACAGCATTAAGCATTTGTGGATTTTTAGCCAGCCCCTTCACGTTTTGGGGGTTTTTGGCCAAAAAAGGAAAGCAAAAAACTCTTTTCTTAAAAAGCCTCGATCAGCCCCAAATGTGCCATGTATTTTTTGAAAGCCCTCATCGAATCTTGCAAACCTTAAAACTTCTTTCACCCCTCACACAAAACCGAAGGTTTTTTTTAGCCAGAGAATTGACCAAAACCCATCAAGAAATATTACGCGGTCACGTGGATGACATTTTAAATAAACTTGACCAAAAGCCAGCCATCAAGGGAGAATTCACCGTGGTGCTTGAAAGGCCAAATCGCGATGAATAAACATTACGGAGTCATATTGGCTTTGGTTTTTTTATTTGGGCTTGGGGTTTTTAACTTTGCCCTTGGTGTTCAGGGCATTCGCAAGCGACGAAAAAGCACGGCGTGGGGTGTGTTTCGCTTACTCTTATCCATCCCCTTCATCGTTTTACCTTTCATCATTTTTTATTATTTGAAAAAGCTGGGCCAATTTTAATGTCGTTCGTTTTAATTTCTCTGTTTTGCTTTGTTATCTTGTTCAATCCCTATGTGAGCATTTTGCCTAAATGGCTTCACCCACAATATTATTTTTTGTTTTGTTCGGTTCTTTTTTTTTTAAAACACCCTCTCAAAAAGCACTACATTCATTTTGATCGGTTTTTCTTTCACTTGGCGATTGGATTGTTCATTGGAATTTTACCCATTGTGATCATGTTTTTTCTCTCTGATCAATCACACAAACTCATCGCCATCCAAGATGCATGGCACATGTTGCTTTTAGCCCCCATCAGTGAAGAAATTTATTTTAGATCCATCGTTTTTATATCTTTGACTCAATCGTTCAAATGGTACCTGGCCATGATCCTGAGCGCATTTTTGTTTTCACTGACCCACTCTTACATTGTCGGACCCATGATTTTGGGCCTTTTGACCGCAGCACTGGCCTGGCATACAAAATCCATATGGCCATGCGTGATTGTTCACACAAGTTCAAATCTTTACATCCCGATTTTCAAACAATGGTTTTAAATAGTCACCCCTGAAGAAATCAATGAAGCAGATGGTACTTTTTCAGGCTCGACTAAATATTTTGTAAAAAAGACAGTAAGGTTTTGATGGGAAAACCCGTTGCGCCTTTGATGCCCATTTCGTTGGGTGAATCGGCAAATGCTGGACCTGCGATGTCCAAGTGAATCCAAGGGGTTTGACCAACAAATTCTTTGAGAAACAATGCCGCCGTGATCGCACCCGCGTATCTGGCTCCAACATTTTTCATATCGGCCACATCACTTTTAAGCATTTTTTTATAATTTTCTTCCAATGGCATTTTCCAAAATTTTTCACCCGTTTGCTTGGCCTCGTTGATGAATTTGTCAACTTGATCGTCTTCGTTGCTAAACGCTGCGCTGATTTCATCTCCCAAAGCCACAACACATGCTCCTGTTAAGGTGGCCATGTCAATCATCAAATCTGGCTTTAACGTGCTTGCGTAAGCCAAAGCATCGGCCATGATCAAACGACCCTCAGCATCGGTGTTTTCAATTTCCACGCTTTTACCATTAAAACCTATCACCACATCACCCGGCTTTGTGCTTGAACCTGACACAAGGTTTTCCACCAAGGGTAAAAATGCATGAATGCAAACCTTAAGTTTAAACTTCGAAACGATGGACATCAAACCAAGCACCGCAGCTGAACCGGCCATGTCGTTTTTCATGCCATACATGTTGTTTTGTGGTTTTAAAGAAAGTCCACCACTGTCAAAGGTGACCCCCTTGCCCACCAAAACAATCGTTTTTTTAAAATTTTTAGGTTTGTACGTTAACTCAACAAGCCTGGGCTCAATGTCACTGGCTTTACCAACCGCATTGATCAAATTCATTTTGTTTCTAATCAGATCTTTTTGATGAAACACCTTACACTTAAGGCCCTGCGTTCTCGCCACTTTTTTGGCTAAATTTTCCATGCTTGAAGGATGAATTTCGTTGGCAGGTTCATTGACAATGTTGCGAGCAAAAAAGATTGCATCAACAAGCTCAAGGGTTGGCTTTAAGTGATTGATATTTTCTTGGCACAAAAAAACTTTCTTGGTTTTGTTTTCATTGTCACTGAAATATTTTTTAAACTCATACAGCCCTTGCAGGGATCCCTCTAACGCCTCTTCTTGATTGTCCTTGGGCAAAACCAATAAAATGGGCCATTTACTTTTCAAGGTTTTAATGTGATTGGAATAAACCAACCTCACCGCATGAGCCTGAACTTTGTTTTTTGCACCCAAAATCAAAACCAAAATTTCTTTTTTAAGCTCAGGCGAGTAAAACAATGCGCTTTTATCTTTTCCTTCCTGAAGATCCATTTGCTTAAGCGTTCTTGAAAGGCTGTTTTTACACATTTGGTCAATGCTCTCAAAAATCAGTCCTGGTTCATTCAAGGTGTAGATGGGCAATGCAAGCGAACCCTGCGTTTTAAAAATCTGTTTGAGACTGATGTTTTGAATATCAATGGATGCGTTTTGAAGTTTCATGGTTTAGGCATTTTATGGAAAGTATTTAAAAAATCGAGAAAATACCAACATTTTTCATTATTGCCTGTTGCGTTATAATATGACTGACATGAAGTTTCACCCTAAACCAAACACACCAAAGCCCTTATGCAGAATGTTTTGCTTTGCTTTCCTTTAAGGGGTTTCTGTGAAATGTGATTTTGATGGGGACGCCACGCATGTCAAACAGATCAAACAGAACATTTTTCCAATGGTTCTTGATGTCATCACTGACCCAATCCGGTCGGTTGCAACGAACATAAAACGTAGCAATTTTTTTTGGAATGTATGAAAGTCGCTTGTATGTGACCACATGACCGTGGCTTGCCCTGATGGTGTCTGCTTGCGCGATGGTCTTGTATGCGTGTTCCAACTCATCTTGCGTGAACGACCTTCTCATACGATTGAAAATTGCTTTGCATGCGGGCAACACACTGTCCATACCCATTTTGCTTTTGGCCGACACAAATTTTACATCTGCAAATTTCAAGAAAGGTGCACGATAGAACAGCTCATCCCTAAAGTCTTTTCTGTCTTTTTGAGAGTCTTTGACCAAGTCCCACTTGTTGACCAAAACCAACATGCCCCTACGCATGTCCACCACCATGGCAGCAATTTTTTGATCTTGCGTTGAAATGCTTTCAATGGAATCGATCATCAAAACCACAACATGACAATTTTCAATGGCCTTTTTCGTTCTAAGACTTGAGTAATATTCTAAATCTTCGTTGATCTTGGAAGACTTTCTTAAGCCCGCCGTATCCAGCAACGTGTATTTAACTCCCATATGCATCAATTCGGTGTCTATGGTTTCACGTGTGGTGCCTGCCACACTGGAGACGATCATTTTTTCTTCTTTGATCAATGCGTTGATGATGGATGATTTTCCAACATTGGGCCTTCCCACCACCGCAATGTTGATCGACATTTGCATGCCATCCGTATCCGCCTCATCGAAGGGCTTAACATCTTTAAGCAGTTGTTGCTCGATGACTTCCATCACTGTTTCCAAACCCAATCGATGTTCACTCGAGACTTCAAGTATCGTCAAAATGCCCAAGCGTTTAAATTCATCGAGGTTGTTAGGCTCAAATCCAGGATCAAGTTTGTTGAGCACCAAAATCATGGGCTTTGAATATTTTCTTATTTTATTAACGGATTGGACATCCAAAGAAGATAAACCATGCCTAGCATCCACCACGATCAAGAAAGCATCGGCTTTCTTGCTGATTTCATCTATTTTCGACTGAACTTTTCTTTGAATGTCATCATCACCTTCAACTTTATCAAGACCACCGGTGTCAATCAGATTAAATTTCTTCTGATTGATCTGCATCACTTCCTCAACACAATCCCTGGTCACGCCGGGCCGGTCATACACAATCGATTTTTTCTTTCGAATCAGTTGATTGAAAAGTGTTGATTTTCCGACATTGGGTCTACCTGTGATGACAATGTTTTTAAGATTCATGACTTTCCTTTTTCATCAATTTTTCAAAAGCAATTTTTGCGCAATTTTGTTGGGCTTTTTTCTTACTAACGTCTTTCGCTTTTGCATACACTTTGTTTTGAATTTTAAGCGCAACTTCAAACACTTTGGCATGGTCAGGTCCAGACTCACTCAGCACAAGGTATTTGGGAATGCAACCCAAGGTGCGCTGTGTGTGTTATTGAAGTTTGGATTTATGATCTTCCAAATTGGACGGCACATCCAAAAAAGCCAAATGCTTTGA
>JAYRVV010000361.1:0-9986 GCA_041918415.1 Bdellovibrionota bacterium
CCACGAAATTTTGAAACCGCCTTGGCACAAACTTCTAGATCAAAGCCCAAAGCACGACACAAACACAAACAAGCCAATACATTGTAAATCGAATGTGTCCCGATCAACCCTGTTTTGACATGTACCAAAAAAACATTTTTCTCATAAACATCAAACCGCATGCCGTCTTCAACGTAAACAATGTTTCTTGCATGAAACATGTCTTCATTTTTCAACGAATAAGCATGGTGCTTAATGCTGGCACCTTGAATCACACTTTTTGCACCGGCATCATCCATGTTCACAACCAACACACCTTTTGGATTTTTAACTTCAATCAATTTTGAAAATTCACGTTTGATCTGATCAAGGTTTTGGTAAATATCCGCATGATCAAACTCTATGGCGTTGATCAACACATGGTGAGGCTTTAAGTGTAAAAATTTTGGTGTCTTTTCAAAATACGCGCTGTCATATTCATCGCCTTCCAATACAAAGTATGGTTTTTTGCCAAGCGCATAGGAAAACTCAAGATCCAATGGCAGACCACCAATGAAATAACCCGGATCATGTTTCAATTGGCTTAGCACAAACGAAATCAGCGTGGTGGTTGTGGTTTTGCCGTGTGTGCCGGTCACCACAATGGTTTCTCGATCATTTAAAAAATACTGTCCCAATGCCTGAGCCATCGATGTGTAAGCTAGGCCTTTTTCCATAACCGCCACAGCTTCAACATGCCCTTTGCTGATTACATTACCTATGACAACCAAATCAATATCGCTTGTGATGTTTGAAGCGTTGTATCCCTCAAAGTATGAAACACCCAACCTCGCAAGTTCTTCTTTGGCCGGTGAGTAGACTTTTTGATCTGAACCACATACATCAAAACCCTTGGCCTTAAACAAACCCGCAAGGGCTGTCATGCCTATGCCTCCAATGCCCATGAGATATACTTTTTTCATGAGTCGATCATTTGCCATATCGACCGATGAATTTCAATGCGAAACTGTCTGAATCGATCTTTGTTTTGATCATCCGGGTACGTCCGATTGGTTAAAACACAAACACTGGCCTTTCGATCCGGATCAATCCACATTGAAGTACCTGTGTAACCCAAATGACCAAAACCGTTTTTTGAAATTTGTGCAGCCGTTGAATCTTTCTCGCCTGGCACATCAAAACCCAAAGCAAAACAAGTGCCATCGCTGGCCATTTGCCTCGATACAAATCGTTGTGCTGTCTCTTTTGAAATAATTGGACTTTTTCCATTCAAGGCATGAAGCCACAATTTTGTAAACTTCATGCAATCAATCACGCTCCCAAAAAGACCTGCATGACCACACAAACCGTTGAAAAAGTATGCATTATCATCAAAAACTTCACCCTGAATCAACCCACGCATTGGATGAATGAATGTGGCTGGAATTTTTGAACGCTCCTGTACGGGCGGGTTAAATTGCAAATGGTTTAATCCCATCTTATGGAAAAAGGGATGAATGTTTTGATCAAATGAAAACTTTTTCTTTAAATGAACATAAAGCAAAATAAAACCCAAATCGCTGTAGCTCGTTTTGGGTTGATTTAATTTTTCAAGCGATAGAATCAATTGTATCACTTCATCGTCATTCAGGTTCTTGAGGTGCTCATTGAGTTTAATCAAAGGTCTTAATCCGCTTTGATGACTTAAAAGTTTGATCAGCTTCAAATCGTAAGCATGGTTGTTTTTTTCTTTAAACACTTCATCATCTAAATTCATTTTTTTTTGATCTACCAAATGTGCCATGTATGTCGCTGTCGCCATGGATTTTGTCAATGATGCCAAATCAAACTTTGTGGACAATGACACTTGATTGGCACTTTGACCTAATGTTTGGCCTTTTGCCAAGGTGAACGCATCTTGCTCATTGTGCACAACCCCAACAGAAATGGCCGTGAACAATTTGTCGCTGAGTGCCTCATCAATGATCGATTGCGTTTGATGAAAGCTTGTCATACATCCACGATTTTATCGATGACCATTTCATTTCTTTTGATCTCAATGGTTTTACCCAATGGAAGCAAATGGCTGCATTCGGTGTGTCCGATTTTTAGGCGAAAAGCTATGGGTATTTTTTCAAACACATTCAAAAGTAAGGTTTTTAAAAACTGATTGTTGTGCGGTTTAAGATCCTGATCCAACATTTGCCCAACAAGAACCGCTTTTGTTTTTTTAATTTTTCCGCTGAGCTTCAGTTGCATCAACATCCGATCCACCTTGTATTTGGACTCATGAAGATCCTCAAAAAACAATACCCCATCGAACGGCACTTCATGAGGTGTTGAAAGAGATGCCAAAATCATGGACAAGTTACCACCCCACAATGGTCCACTTGCCTGTCCCGATCGAATCCACTGAAAATCTTTTTTTACTTTAAGGACTTTTTGTCTTGGTTCAGTTAAAAAATGCATGTGATGCTTTTTTTCCTTCTCGCTCATTTTGGCCCACAAATCACCCGCCAATACAGGTCCCAACACCGTACTGACTTTTGTTTTGTACGCAAGGGTGTTTAGCAAGATTGTATGATCCGACATGCCCATGAAAATTTTTTTTTGCTTTTTAAAGGCTTGCAACATCCGCATGTCAAGACGCAAACGCATTGAGCCATAACCTCCTCGTGAACAAAAAATGGCCCTGCTTTTTTCAAAAATGGCGCGTTGAAGATCAAATTGTCTGTGCTTATCTTGACCAGCAAGGTAAGAAAGCTTAGAAAAAAGATGCTTGCCCTTTAAAACTTTCCATTGAGAGTTTTCGAGCCATGAAATTGCATCTTTGATTTTAGATCGTTTCGCTGGACTGGATGGTGAAATGAAAGACACAGCATCGCCTTTGCTTAGTCGATGGGGTGATTTGATGGTTGGGTTAAATGACATTGGGGCATTGTACGATGAACAAAGGTTTAGATCAAAAGAACTTGGCATTTTACGGACGATCCATGGTCAGCCACTTCGGCTGGATCAATCGCTTTTTACTCAAACGTTTAAACAAAAATTCATTTTTGCCCCTCAAACATTTAGAAGAAACCAAAGAAAAAGCCAAAAACAGTCCCATTGTGTACGTGTTGGTCAAGCCCAATCACCTCGACTATTTGATGCTTAATTTTTTCCTGCTTGAACATCAATTGCCCTTGGTTCAGTTTTCAAACAATGTGTTTTTTTTGCACTTTCAAAATCCAATCAAACTGCTTCGAAGGTTACCCAAGGCTTTAAACCGCTTGTTTTTCTTAAGCAAGACAACACAAACTCAACTTGAAATCCAGACCATGTTAAACACCTTGGATCATTTTCATGCGGTTTGTCTTTTTTTACATCTAAAAACCAAAGATGACAACAAAGCATTCTGGGAGGCCCTTCTTTTGTTGGCCAAAAACAAATCCATTGAGCTGGTTCCTGTTCATGTGGGTTGGACTCGTAACCCCGGAAAAATCGAAAAATCTTCGGTCGATTCGGTTTTTAAAGAGTACCGCATACCAACCATCCTGAACAAATTGTTTCTGTTGTTTGACCCTGCCAGTAAACTGTACATTCACATGGGTCGACCCATACAATTAAGGAACTTTGTCCAACAAGAAGCTTCAAAATCCATTGATGTTCAATCCAAAATACTTAGAAGAACTTTGGCCACACATTTCTTTCAATCCAAAAAAATCTACGTTGGCCCGCCATTACACGAAAGAAGAAGAGTGATTCGAAGCATCTTGGCAAGCCCTGGATTACACAACTGCATCAATCAACTTGTTAAAATTAAAAAAAAATCACATGATTTTTTTTATAAGAAAGCAAACAACATACTTGATGAAATGGTGTCAAACTACAAACCCATTGTCATCAAAGCCGCGTTTTTCATGGTGCATCTGATATCAAAAAAATTATTTGATGGCGTACACATTGATGAAAATACCGTACAGCAAATTCGTCAGGCCATGGCCAAAGGGCCTGTGATCTTTTTACCCACACACAAAAGCCACATGGATTATTTATTACTTTCTTACATGTTTTATAAAAACAACATGCCCCCACCCCACATCGCTGCCGGTATAAATCTTTCTTTTTTCCCAATGGGTTTTTTGTTTCGAGCAACGGGTGCTTATTTCATCAGGCGCAGTTTTTCTGGGGATGTGCTTTATTCAAAACTGTTATTTTTGTACGTGCAATGGCTGATGCGAAAAGGGTTTTCACAAGAATTTTTTATTGAAGGTGGCCGATCCAGAACCGGCAAGATATTAAGCCCAAAACTGGGTCTTTTATCCATCGAAATTGATGCATTTCGATCCAGTTTGGTTGAAGAGGTTACGTTGTTACCGTTGGCCATCACTTATGGGAGGGTGCCTGAAGAACGTGCATACAAACAAGAACAAAGAGGGCTTGGCAAAAAGAAAGAAAGTTTTTTTGGATTGTTTCAATCCCTGTACATCTTAAACAGAAATTATGCACGGGCTTACATCACCTCAAGCAAAACCATTGGACTTAAGGAACGTTTTAATAAATTTAAAAACGATGACGATCGCACATTGAAAGAAGACATCGATCTTTTATCCAACGATGTTGCCAAAGCCATGGCAAAGGGCGTGATTGTTACACCAACATCGCTTTTGTCGTTGGTCTTATTAAATCACCTTGAACCATTGAGCCTTGACAAAATTCAAGATGAATCAGCTTGGATGATCAGACATCTAAAAGAAAGACAAGTGTTAATGGCACCTGAGATTTTAAATGATCCGGATGTATGTGAAAAAACACTAAAGTTTTTTGAAAAAATTCGATGGATTAAAAAATCAGGTGCAGTGTTTGAAGTACTCGCCAAACACAGATTGACGCTCAATTATCACAAAAACACCATGCTTCATCATTTGCTTGCACCTCACGTTGATTGGATCAACAACCTCAATGACATCCATCCGAACACCAAACAATTGTGTTTACAAATTTTAAATAATGAATTTGTTTCGTTTAAAATCGACCAGGAGCACAAACACTCTATTAAAGATCATACATTACACAGATCGTTTTCAAACACTTATCAAGTGTACATGGAAGTGGCACAAATGATTCACAAGGGACTTAATGTTGATGAAATGGATAGAAAAAACTTAAAAATAATATCGCAACAATTGAATGCAAGTGATTTTGAAGAAGCGCTCACGCCCTCGCGCATAGCCCTCGCTGTAGATTTTTACCAAAAAAACAAACTTGATGCTTTAAGTTTAAGCGTATGGATCAGTGAACTGTCACGCGTTCAATTCAAGTCTTGAGTCAAACTCAACACCCAGTCCCAATGTTTTGCTTCCATTGAGCTCTTTGGCTGTACTTGAATGAACAACTCTGGCAGGCAACACTGACTCTTTTCCCACCACCCCATACAAATGAATTTCAATATCTGTTCCAGGGTCAAGCAAGTAGTGTGTGGCCACAAAAGCCCCATGCTCACTGAGATCTGCCAGTTTGGAATAAATAGAAAAATTATCACCATCGAAACGAACCAGACCTTCCAACGCTTTTCTTTGAGAACGTCTTTTTTCTGTTTCCATAGCTATTTCCTTAATGCATATGAATCAAAATTTCAAGCCCTGATTTTTAATATTTTGCATGGCATTATATTCGATTCTCTTCACATAAAGACATGGAAGAATTGTTCAATCATTTAAGATAGTTGTTTTAATTTTATATGCTAGAATGCCTCTGTGTCCAATTCGAATGAAAGAAGACAATTCGCTTCTCCACGCATCAATGCCAGATTAAGGGTGGAGCTTGCTCAATACCCCGGGACCATTTACTACACCGTCAACATCAGTCAAACCGGCTGTTTGATCCAAATGCCTCAGAACATTCAAACCAATCAAATGTTGTCACTTAAAATCCATATTCCATCTTTGGCATCACCCATAACGGTTTCAGGTCGTTCGTCGCGAATCTTCACCAAAGAAGGCACTCAGTTTGTTGGCATACAAATCCTTGAAATTTCTTCAGTCCATCGCACCTTATGGTTGGATTACATTGAAAAACTTGAGTCTTTCACCAGTGAGGACAATCAACCCACATCAACCAACTTGGCCTTGAAAAGAAAAAATAAACAGGGCACACAGAACCAAACATTTGTTGTAAGATTTGAAGGCTTGAATCAAATCAATGCTTTCGTGACCGAAAACATTCAAAAAAATTGCATGATCATCACCCACCCCATGAGCAAGACCCCAGGCGATGAAGTGAACATCGTGTTGGTTCATCCCATCAAACAAACCCTCTTTGAACTAAAAAGCGAAGTGATGAGCCAAGCGCAAAGCAATGTGCTGGGTTTACCCAAACAAGGGGTGGCACTAAAATTTAAAAATTTCAATGACGAGCTGATGTCCAAATTGTTGGCTTTTGTTCATTCCTGACAGAAAAACTCTAAAACATTTTGTGCGGCTTTGTGACCACTGAACACCGCACTCTCAATGGTGCATGGCAAACCCGTGTCCGTCCAGTCTCCCGCCAAAAACACATTTTGACTTAACGTTTTGGTTTTAAGACGCGCTTGTCGATCATGCAATGAATGGTAATACGTTGCCTGAGGTTCTTTACGAATCAATATCCTTGAAATAATGTTATGTCTTCCAAAGTGTTGATAAAATTCATTTTCCACAATTTTTTTAAGTTCAATGGAATCCATCTTGATCAATGGATCGCATGCTGATGCTAAAAATGTAATGTGTTTTGCATCCAAAATAAAATGTGAGCGGTTAAACATCCAATGAAATTTTGTACCCAGCAAGGCACAAAACATGGGTACATCTCTTGGGTTTTTAAGCCAAACATACACAGACACAATGGGTGCATGCTCAAGCCTTCCTGCCGGAGCAAATGATTGCCAAAGCTCTTGATCCAATTGAAGCTTTAATAGTGCCGGGGGTGGAACAGCCAACACCAGTGATTTTGCGTAAAAACTTTCTTGGCTAGACCGGATCAAAACACTTTGATCTGGTTGTGATTTGATGTCCAGCACGCGGCATCTCAAACGAACATCACCATTGTTTTTTTGAAGAATCTTGAGCACGTTACGCCCGAACAATTCACTTAAGCCCACTTTAGACAAAATCATTTGTGAATTTTTTTTGGATGACAAAAACCCACGTTTCAAAACCACATGAAGCATATCCGCGCTGATCTTGTCCAACGGGGCATTGAGCGTGGCCAAAACCAAAGGCTCCCAAAAGACGTTAATGACTCGATCGCTTTGCTTTCGTGATCGAAGCCAATCTAAAACCGACATTGTGCTTAAGCGATCTTGAGCACACAAAAGATCAAACAAAACATTTAAAAACCCAAGACGTTCTTTGAAGTTGATGGCTTTAAAACGCAACAGTCCCAGTAGCAATGCAAAAGGCATTGGACCGTTCATGTTCAGCACGTGGGTTTCGTGGCCTTTAAACGCAATCGATCTTGATTGGATAAACTCAAGCAAGTGTAGGGAGTTTGTGCTTTTTAAATACTGAAGCGTTTCATGATAACAACCCAACATCAAGTGCTGTCCATTATCAATGTCCTCTTTTGATTGATGATCTTTTTGGCTGGATGTCCTTCCTCCAAGAAAATCATTTTTTTCCAATAGCAACACACGGTGATGCTTGGCCAATTTCACGGCACATGAAAGACCTGCGGCCCCCGCCCCGATCACAATGCAATCATACGCTTGCATTGGACTTAACCCACATCATCATTGATTTGGCCATCAGTTTAAATTTCTCAAATGCTGTCAATTCAACACGCGCTGACCAAACATCAAAACCATTGGCCTGTATTTTGTTTAAAAGGTCTCGATAGGTTTTTCGCATCATCTCCGTGATCACAAGCTCTTTTGCATTTTTTCTCGACACAAATTCCTGAGCCTTTTCATAAAACAACTTGGCTTGTTGGCATTCATACTCAATCAAAGATCGTGTTTGCTTTGTTGAATGTTTGAGCTCTTGCATGTCAATTCCAAAATATTTTAGATCATCCATGGGTAGATAGATTCTGTTTCGATTAAAATCTTCCAACACATCTCTGATGATGTTGGTCAGTTGCAAGGCGCGGCCAGTGTATATGGCATAGTCATGGTACTCTTTTCTGTCTAAACCGATGATGGGCAACAGGCAAAGCCCAACGCTTGAGGCCACCCCATCACAATAATCAAGCAGATCGTTCATGGAGTTAAAACGGTTTTGTTTCAAATCCATTTCAACACCCTTAACAATCCAGAGCAAATCTTCCTTGAGCACACCGTATTCATGAATCATCCGATCGATCAAAGGTTTCAAGATGTGTGCTTGGTTTGTGTTTTGCTCAATTAAGAGACGCACTTGATTCAACTCATTTTGCGCGATTTTCACATCGCTTTGTTCATCCACGACATCATCAACGTATCGACAAAAAGCATACAAGTCATCCATGCCTTTTTTACTTTGCTTGTCCAAAAACATAAACGCCAACGAAAAGTTGGATTGCTTGCGCTTGCTTAACGTTGTTTCCATAACATCAAACCTGCAGCCATTTTTACCCAGTCAAACCAACCATGTGTGGGTCTGTTAAAAAACACATTGTAATCAACACCCTCAATTTTTCTTAAAATACGAGTACCTCCCAAATAAACCATCTTGATTTCCATGGACAATCTCCCATCAAGTGCATCACACAAGGGTTGACCCTTTAAAAACAATTCGTCTGTTCTAAAAATCAAATGTTTCATTAAATCTTTAAATGAACCATCATAGACCCTATTAAACAATTTTTTCTCGCTGTAGCCATAAGTTTTCAATAAATCTTGTGGCAGGTAGATGCGATTTTTCAATCGATCGATGTCCACGTCTTGCCAAAAATTGGCCAATTGAAGTGCCGTGCAAATGTTATCCGAATACTCAAAAAGCTCATCTGATCGATAGCCATGCAGCCATAACACCAACCTTCCCACTGGGTTGGCTGATTTTGAGGCATAGTTAAGAAGTGATTCAAAGTTTTGGTGTCTATTGTTTAAAACATCAAACTCAAAGGCCTCAATCAAATCGATCAGCCATGCTTTGGGCAAATCATGTTTCAATATGCTCTGTTCCAGCGCCAGAAAAAGACCTGATTGAGACTGCCCCAGGTACGCCTTTTCAAGCAAAACCTTCCAGTTGCTTAAAAGTTCAAGCCTTCGACCTTCGTATTGTGCCTCGTCTGCAAAATCGTCGGCTTGTCTTGCAAAGGCATAAATGGCATGCACATCAGGCCTTAAGTCTGCCCGAATCAATCGTCCAACAGGAAAATTTTCATAGTGGTTTTGTGCTAAGGCCTTACACTCTGCTTTGGCTTGTTCTATAATATTTTCTTTATTTTCAATAACTTGCATAAAATTATTGGGGTCTGTCCCCGATTTTACAAAAACTTTTAACAGGTTTTATAAATATAGACAGCGAATTCAAAACACTGGCTTAGACTAACGCTTTGCATTTACTTTCTATATCTGATAGTAATGTCGCGCTATGAGATGGACCTACACCCTGGTTTGTATTTTGGGTTTATTCCTTTGTGCTTGTCTTAAGGTAGATAACTTTGACAGGCCATTTGCACAGGAAGCTTACACAGGATCAATCGAAGTTGATTTTGGTGTCAGCGGCATCAATTCCGGCGCCGTTGTTCCCTGTCTGATTACATTTGATACATCCGCTGATGGCAGAACCGTTCAGATCGCAGGCATTCCACCCACAGGACCCTTTGAAATCATCCCATCAGACACATTTAAAATCATGAAAGATGAGATATTAGAAAAAAGTGGCGGTAATCAATTTGGGCGTTTGGTACCCAGAAAGTACAGCAAGTATGATCAAGAACCAACCGTGACCGGTTTAAAGGCCCATGTTCGAGATCGAACCACTTTAGAGGTTTATGATTTCGTCAACAGCAATAACTTTTCAAAAGAGATGAACATACAGGTGCGTGGGGTGATCAAAAAATCGGGTAAGTTTGTGTACACACAA
>JAYRVV010000362.1:0-7333 GCA_041918415.1 Bdellovibrionota bacterium
ATTATGTTCCAAAAATCATCGCTGCAGCGCTTGTTGCAAAAAACCCGCAAAACTATGGTTTTGAAAACATCATCTATCAAGAACCCATCAAGTATTCAAAAGTCAATGTTCCCAAACCAACCCATCTGACCGTAATTGCAAAACATTTAAACATGACCATGAGTGATCTTTTGGAATTAAACCCAGAACTGTTAAGAGGTGTAACACCTCCCAATGAACCAGAGTACGAATTGAAGCTTCCGGTTAACATGGATGACAAATTTTTGGCTGCATGGCCTGAAATACAAAAAGAAGCGGTGGTGCTTTCAAATCGGCACGTTGTTCGAAGTGGTGAGACACTTTCTCACATCGCCAAGAAATATGGCTTAAGTGTGTCTGAGTTGATCAGTAACAACCAACTGCGATCCAAACAACTTAGAATTGGGCAAGTCTTGGCGGTGCCCAATCGTGTGGTTCACAACCCAGTAAAACAGTCGTCCGTGGCGTCTTTGCCCAGCGATGCTTTAGATGTAGAGCACCATGTGGTTAAACGTGGTGAAACGCTTTGGTCCATATCAAAAAAATATGGTTTAAGTGTTGAGAAACTTAAACGCATCAATAATCTTGTTGACTCATCATCTGTAAAGCCCGGTCAAATTCTAAGAATCAAAGCTCAAGACAGCTCAAAAACATCTGCCAAAAACAAACACAGAACCCATCAAGTTCTAAAGGGTGAAACGTTTTGGTCCATATCAAAAAAATATGGTGTTGAGTTTAATGAACTGCTTGCCTATAACGAAACCACAAGAAGGCAGAAGCTTCAAAAAGGCGATTCGATAAAAATACCACATTCCACCATGTGATTTTAAGCGTCGTGAATTTTTTTGACAAAATAAAGGCCTTACCTAAAGCTGATTTACATTGCCACTTGGATGGTTCTATCAGGATTGAGACCATTTACGAAATACTTCAAAGAGATCAAAAACATCCAAACATCAAAACCATTGAACAACTGAAAAATGCTTTGGTTTGCGGTGAAAAGGTCAAAAATTTGCCTCAATTTTTAAATGCCTTTTCAATCACTTGTGATGTGCTACAAAAACCGAAAGACATAGAACGCATCGCTTTTGAGTTGGCCAAAGATGCGCATTTTGAAAATGTAAAAATTTTGGAAGTTAGATTTTGTCCAACCCTGATGACACTGGAAGGTTTAAGCAATGAAGATGTTTTACGAGCTGTTCATTTGGGATTAAAGAAGGCTCAAGAAAAATTTGGTGTTTATTCATTGATCATTGTGTGCGCACTTCGTGTTGATGATCCAAAACACAACGCCAAGCTTGCCCTTGAGGCCGTTCGTTTTAAAGACGTATTCAACATTAAAGGCTTTGATCTAGCCCACGCTGAAAAAGGAAACCCGGCTAAACTTCATCAAGAGGCATTTGCCATTGCCAAAGAAGGTGGTTTAAACATCACCGTTCACGCGGGCGAAGACGATGGACCCTACAGCATTCATCAAGCCATTTTTAATCTAAAAGCCAAGCGCATTGGACACGGTCGCACTTTGATCGAGGACCCTTGGTTGGTGGACCACTTTAGAAAAAGTAATTTGGTGGTGGAGTGTTGCCCATCCAGCAACGTTCAAATTTCACTGGTGAAAGATTTTTCTTCACATCCCATTCGTTCACTTTTTGATCGGGGTGTTTGTGTGACACTTAACACCGACAACCGACTGTTAACCAACATCAAAGTCAGCGATGAATACATGCGCGCTCATCAGCATCTTCAATTCTCGTACGAAGAACTCAAACAACTCGCCAAAAACAGCATTCAATCAAGCTTTGCCCCGGATGATGTTAAACGATCAGTTCTGAAGTCTTTGACCTAACAAACGACACCAATTTGCTTGGGCGTGTATTGAATTTCAATGGTTTCACCATTTGCACCAGCATCATTTTCGTTGATGATGGTAACCTGTTGAGTAGATGAATCATATGAAAATTGTGTGTCGGTTAACATAACATCTTTAACTTTAATTTTGATTGAACCTGAACAAGCCTGATGATCGAGTTTAAAAACATTCATGGCATGCAAAGTGTTAACATGCATCGAATTGAGTTTAACAAATGCACTTAAAAAAGCCTGATCTGTATTGGTTTGACTTAAATTGACAAAATCACTTGAAGACATGTTTTGTACAAAATCAATGTACCCATGTGCCTTTTCTTCATTGAGAATGCTGACATCCAACGTATGCCCTAAAACTGCACCATAGGCAATGCTCGGTTTTAATTTCGTTGAAAAGAACTGATGATTCAAAACAGTGAATGGAAATTGATCTTTACAGATTAAGTAGGATCCGCTGGGCGTGTATGATCTTTTGGGTGTTAAAAAGTATGCCTGATACAATTTATCCAAAGTTGAAATTGTATCTTCGTTCAGCACAGATCGCCCATTGGCGTTTGAATATGTTGACTGATACAGAAAACTTCCAGTTTGACAGCCATACGATGGATTGGTGGCCGACATGACCTCTTCTTTGAACCAAGTATTTGTTTCAGAAATTTCAGAACGGTCGCTGACAAACAAAGTGGCCAATTTGGCTCCTGATCTGAAAAAACCTTGGTTTTGATAGATGGATTTTTGAAGTAGAATCTGATCGAGCGCGAAAAATGAAACGTTGTTACCATAGCGACCTTCAATGTAAAATGGAAATACTAAATTGCCATCCAAAACCATTGAAAACAAGGGATCACTCGTGCAGGCAAACATTTTATCTTTATAATTAAAATTTACCTGAGTGTTTACATCAATGTTGACCACACTGGATCGAACCACACCAATGCAAACATCTATCTTTTTTTCTTTCATGCTTAAATAATAATTTCTGATTTTAAGTCTTATGTTTGGCCATTTTAATTCCATACTTTTTGAGTCGTCCACCACAATGATAAAATCCAACATTGGCCCATCGAATTTGGTGTAATACGCTTGTGTAAAGTATTCGGTCAGTGATTTGGCATCGCTGTTGTCGATAAGCTTGTTATTTAAATTGCTTGATTCATTGTTTTCTTTTGATCCACAGGACATTAAGATCAAAAACAATAAAACCAATGATTTTTTATTAAACTTCATACAAGTCAAAACTTGCAACAAGCAAGCCAAAGCATTTCTTGGGTAAACACTTGAAATGATGAGTTTTATGGATTTAAACAATGAAAGAGCAACAAAGGTTGTCAGCTAATCATGAATTGTTTTCATCGGTCAAAATGAAACACATCGATGGCGTTTTGCGTGCTAAATTTTGAAACATCTTGAAGGGATAAAGATTTGATTTCGCTGATGGCGTTGGCCACCAAAGGAACAAAAGCAGGTTCGTTTCGTTTTGATCGATGAGGCATTGGAGCCAAAAACGGACAGTCTGTTTCGATCAGCATTCTTTCTTGAGGCACAAGCTTGATCGCCTCAAACACATTACTCGCTTTTTTAAACGTTGCGATCCCTGAAAAAGATAAGTAACACCCCAAATCCAAAAACGCTTTAGCCTCATGAACTTGGCCTGAAAAACAATGGATCACTGTTTTGACATGTTCGTTCACATTTAATTTTTTCAACACGTGATATGTATCCTCAAAAGCCTCACGCGTGTGGATGGAAATGGGTAATTTTTTTTCAATGGCCAATGCACAAAAGGATTCAAAACAAGGGATCTGTTCTGATTTGCTTGAATGATTGTAATAATAATCCAATCCGACTTCTCCAACTGCCCTAATGGATGGATGTTCAAAAAGATGCTTGAGTGATTCAAGCACATCTAGATTAAAAAGCTTTGCATCGTGAGGATGAACACCCAGAGATAACTTGATGTGTGGATAAGCTTGAGCCAATGAAAAACTTTTTTTGATTCGCGCTTCATTGGGAGCCAGCACAATGTTTAATATTCCAATCACCCCTGCGGCTTTAGATCTTAAAATCATTTCATCTCTGTCAACATCAAACTCATCGGCATCGATGTGGGCATGCGAATCTATCCATTGAAGTGTTTCAGACATGCCTAACCTCATTCATTTTGAGCATGAATTGACTTAACCATATGTTGGCATTTCCATAATGTATGAGCGTTTGATTTTCGATCAAAACCAATCGATCAAATAGCGATAAATACAAATGTATCCTTTCGGGTTTTTGCAACATCTGGGATTTAAGATGGTCATACATTTTTTTAAAAAACATGGGTAATTGCCCCTGACACGAAATGATGTGATCAACCAAATCCAAGACCAAGGAATGAGGTAAACGCTTTTGTGACAAAATAAATGTGTTAAGCTCATCCAAAAAGTCAGCCTCTTCTTGATGATCATGATCTAATTTGTTGTTTAGATGAACATGTGTGATCAAGACACGAGATAAGATGGTTGGTAAAAGTTGCTCAGGTTTTTGGCAAGTCAAAACAAAATGGGCATAGCTTGGAGGTTCTTCCAATGTCTTTAGCAAAGCATTCGATGAAGATTTATTCAATTTGTTTGCTTCTTTAATCCATATGACTTTTTTATCTGTATCATTGGGATACAGATTGATCCAACGAATTAATTCCCTTATATTTTCGACCGAGATTTCTTTTTTTTCAGTGGATAACTCAAAAACGTCCGGATGGTTTTTATTTAAAATTTTATGCTTTGATGATGGGTCAACATTGAGAAAATGAGCCGTAAAATCGTAAATAAAATCTGATAAATCAAACGATGCGTGAAACAACATGGCTTGAGGTACACGCTTCAAGCGAATCATGTCATTGACTTTTTTTGTGACAAACTCAATGTTCATTTTAAACCCATGTGAGAAAGGATTGTCTTAAATATTTTGTTTTTTTCAAGTGATGCATCAATGAGAACATGTCTTTTTTGTTTTGAAATTATTCGGTAGGCATTAAAAACCAAACGATGAAAACGGTTGTTTTCTTTTTCAAAGCGATCCAAACTTTTTCTGTTATTCAATCGATGCAACGAATATTTTGGATCCAAACTCAAAACAAAAGTCCGATCAACATGTACGCCCCTTGCGCTGATACCGTTAAGTTGCTCAATCAAAGCTTTGGATATCTTGCGTGCATAACCCTGATAAACGATGGAGGAATCAATGAATCGATCGCACAAAACATAGTCATACTTGGTCATTGCGGGCAACAACACTTCTTGCACATGTGCTGATCTTTGGGCTTGCATTAAAAAAAGTTCTGCCAATGGAACGATGCTGATGTTTTTTGAGTGCAGCAATAGATCCCTGATTTTTCGGCCGAGCTTGGTTCCACCAGGTTCAAAAGTTAACAAAACTTTATGGCCCTGTTTTTTTAGATGTTTGGCCAGCATTTTAATTTGAGTTGATTTTCCACAACCTTCTCCGCCCTCAAACACAATCAACTTGGCCTTTTTCATTTGCAAGGTCTGCTTATATCACAAAAATAATTTAAAATTATTCAAATCTGATATTTTCTTATCATGAAAGTATTGTTTATTTGCACGGGCAACAGCATTCGGTCACAAATGGCACAGGCCTATTTAAGCCAATTGGGTCAAGGAAAGTGTCATGCGCACAGCGCAGGCGTTATGCCATCAGGCATCCATCCATACACGATTGAAGTCATGGCTGAGGAAGGGATTGATCTGAGCTTGCACACAAGCAAACACGTTGAAGTGTACAAAGATACGATGTTTGACTGGGTGATCACGCTGTGTGGAAACGCCCTTAACCATTGCCCAACATACATCCAAGGCCATCATCAAGAGCACTGGCCCGTTGAAGATCCAACCTCATTTAACATTTTAAAAGAAAATCCAATCAACAGGTTTAGAAAAACCCGTGATCAAATCAGAGGCTTGGTGTTAGCATGGGTTAAGAAAGCTTTATAAACACGCTTATTGATCCAATAAACGATCCACCGAAGGGGTAGTACCTTTCGTTCGTCTGGCTCTGCGATTAACTTTACCGCGCGTTCTTAGTTTTCTTTTTCTTTTGCGATTCGTTCGTCTTAATGGTGCTGCCATAATGGGTCAGGCTTATAATCGTTTTTTACAGTTGATGCAAGATGATCGTTTCAAAACCCAGATTTTTTAGCTTTTCCTGAAGTTCATTACATTTTGACACATCTTCACATGGACCGATATAAACACGATAAAATCCAGCATGTTGCTGTATTCGTATTTCATCTTGTGAGAAGTTTTCCAATAAATCTTCTTTAAAACGTGTTGCGTTATCAAAATTCTTAAAGGAAGCAAGCTGAATGAATTGCTTTACATCGTTTTGATCGCTTTGCATCGACAAGGGTTCAACTGAAACCTTGGCCACACCATTTTGAACCAATCCAATGGATTTGGCCGCTTCATAGGATAGATCAACAATTCTACCCCTGACAAAGGGACCACGGTCATTAATTTTAACGACAACAGATTGTCCGTTGCTTAAATTCGTCACTCTGACTTTTTGACCAAAAGTAATTTTTCTATGAGCAGCCGTGAGCATGTTCATGTCATAAAGCTCACCTGAGGCTGTTTGCTTTCCATGAAATTGAGAACCATACCAAGATGCATAACCCACTTCTTTATTCTCAATGTTACTGACCATCGTGGGTGAGTGCGCACAAGACCAAACACAAACAGCCAAACAAACAAATCCAAACCAAACATTCATGCCCGTCATTGTCTTCAATTTTTGGCATTTGTCAAACTATGTTGTTATGCGTTAGAAATGTAAAATCTGGATAAATGAGCCAAATTTGTTTAAAAGCATGGGCGTGAAAGATAAAACTGTATACAAAGTTGTTGAAACTTCCACTGTCTCAGAAGATGAATTGGAGAACATACTGAATGAATGGACAAGCAATGGTTATATTTTTCAAGGCATGCAGTTTGCAATGAGAGAGGCATCCAAAAGACCTGCCATGGCCTTTGTTCTGTTCACAAAAGCTTCAAATGAATAAGGCAGACGAAATACACAGAACCCTCGCAAGGGTGGTTGATTTTTTAGCGGCCGGGTCCTTGGCTGGCCTGCTGGCGAGTCCGTTTGGCATTTTTTTGGCCGCTTTGTACATTTTGGTTGCCGATGGATTTTTTAACGGACAAAGTTTAGGGAAAAAATTATTTAAAATTAAAGTCATTGTGCGTGACTTGAATCAGCAGCAAAGGGCCTGTACTTTTAAGGATTCCATGATTCGAAACTGTCCTTTTGCGATTTTTATTCTGATTGGCTCGATACCATTTTTTGGTTGGTTTTTCATGTTCATTGGTTTGATCTTTACTTTTGCCGAAGGGTATTTTGTCATCATGGACGAAAAGGGTGTGCGCATGGGCGATGTCTATGCCAA
>JAYRVV010000363.1:0-4264 GCA_041918415.1 Bdellovibrionota bacterium
CGGCCTTTTGAAGACTTGTGCCCTCGATGCCCATCATGATCAATTGGCCTAATTTTTTCTCGATATCTTGGATCATAAGAAATGTTGAGATATTCTCTAAAGTAATCAAAATGCGCAACTTTGTTTTTATGATTTTTATTTCTCAAATGGTTTTTTCTTTTGAAAACATTGAAAAAAACATAAACCGCTATTTGGATCAGCAAGGCTTGAATCCAAACGGGGTCTCCATCATGATGGAAACCCTTGAAAAGAATCAAAGGGTTTTTGTAAGAGGCGAGCATCAAATGCTCAACCCCGCTTCCAGCATCAAAATTTTAACTTCAGCACTGGCCTTGGATATTTTGGGGCCAGCGCATGTGGTCAAAACACAGGTTCATCAGCACTCAGGTGTTTTGTGTCTTAAGGGCGGGCTTGATCCATCTTTGGTTTATGAAGACTTATGGCGTCTGGCTGAACAGGCTCACGCTAAAGGGCTTAATAAAATTGATCGTATGGTGGTTGATGAATCATTGCTGCCTTCGTTTAATCCCAACGCCGATGATTTTGCTCTGGATGCTCATCGAGCATTCAACAATGAGATGGGAGCTTTGTCGGTTAATTACAACGCCTTGGCCTTCAAAGTGATACCCACCCAATTGGATCACAAAGCTCAGGTGTTTTCCTTGCCCACTTTGCAAAGGTTTAAGATCAACAACAAAGTGCTGACCAAAAAAACAGGCTCAAGAAGTGACATCAAAGTTAACATTCAAAAAATAAAACAAAAGTACGAAGTTGAGGTTTCGGGGCGGGTGGGCGTCGATCAAACAGAATTGGAAGTTTACGGGTCGGTTCCCGATCCGGGAATCTACAGTGGAGAAATTTTTTTGGAAGCCTTGCTTCGCTTGGGTCATTCCTACAGCGGTTTTGTTGAACAAGGTACGTGTCAGGGGCCGCCTTTGGCCACTTTAGATTCGGTCTCGGTTTCGAACATGGTTTTATTGATGAATAAATTTAGCAACAATTTCATCGCGCACATGTTGTATGCCTTGGTTTCGGCCAAGCAAGCAAACCCCGTGGTCCATTGGTTTAAACAAGCCGGCATCAAAGATGAATTGGTATTGGATAACCCATCGGGTTTATCCAGAAACACCAAAATTTCTGCGCACACCCTTGTTCAAATATTTAAGCACGCTTTAAAAAATCCGGCTTATGGGCCTGAGTTTTTGTCTTCCATGAGTTTGGGTGGACAAGATGGAACATTAAAAAGAAGATTCAAGGGTTTAGATTTGAGGGCGAAATCAGGCAGTTTAAAAGGCGTGACAAGTCTGGTTGGGCTTGTGCCCAAAAGCAAGGTTGGGCCGGTGGTGTTTGCGATTGTGTTTAATCATCAAAAACTGTCAAATTGGCAATTACAGTCAATTGAAGAAAACCTACTCAAGTTTCTTGAATAAATATATATAGGGAATGAGGGATAAACGAAAGGATCATCATGAGGTTACTGTTGTCTATTTTGCTGTTTTGGGGCTTTGTGCACGGACAAAGCAACAAACCAAACCCAAGCAAAGATTTAAAATCCAATGTTTTGCTTGAGCAAGAAATTTTTAATCTCAAAGAAGACATCTATCGATCTAAGCAATCCTTGGAAAATTTAAAAAAAACCATTCTTGAAACGGATTTGTCCAAATCCAAGACAACCATAGATTTTAAAAATTATGCCGGCGGTTTGTTTGAGCTTCAAAAAGCTGAATTCACCTTAGACAACGAACTGATTTATCAGGTTCAAAACAACGGCAAGCTGAAAGAGGTTGAACGCGTGTTTGATGAAGGCTTAAGTCCGGGTGAGCATCAACTCAATGTGCGTTTAACGTACAAAGGTAAAAGCAAAGCCCTTGAATATTATGCGGATCAGAGTTTTGAAGTACAAAAAATCCAAACCTTCAACGTTGATTTTGGTAAAACAACTTTGATCAGCTTAATGGCCATAGATAAAGGATATTTTAAAGGTGAATTCAAGGATCGTTTAACCATGGAAGTGAAAGTGCAACAAGATTGGGGTTTGGAAGATTCCAATTGATCGCACGCCAATGACCAAGAAGCAAAGACACCTTCTATTTTGTGTGCTGTTTTTCACCCATCAACTTTGGGCGAATGGGCCATCATTGCAATGGATTGAAAAAAACCTTCGTGATCATTTGCAAAATCAGCACATTAAAATAGATGCTTTTCTTTTCGAATCGGACAGGGAGCTTTTGGCCAAATACAATTTAAGTTCTTACTCGCTTGAGCAAATCGAGAAAAGAGCATCAAACACCAAAGATGTAGAGGTGGCTTACCACATGGCCAGGCAGTGGTTTGTTCTTAAGCAACATGAAAAATCTTTGGCTTGGATCAAAAAAGCCAGAACCTTGGATTTTCAATCCAAGATGTATTTTAAATTGGAACATCTCGATGCGGTCATGTTGTATTTAAACCAGCATCAAGATGAAGCCTTAAAAAAATTTGTTGTGTTGTCTCAAAATCAATCTGATCCACAAGTAAAAAACATGGCCTTGCTGGCCTTGGCCAGGATTTCATTCGATCAAGGGCATTATCAAAGTGCCATCACCATTTATGACAGCATGTCTGATAAAGTTTTTCTAAACCCAGATCTGAGTATGGAAAACGCGTTTGCCAAAGCCAAAGGTCAAGATGGCGTTTCGGCAAGCAATGTGTTTGAATTGTTCTACATCTTTCCCAATCACCTAAGACTGCTGGATAGTGCCGAGTTGCTTTTTAATAACAATGAAGGACAGGATCTTGAAGAAAATCAGGCTTTGATTCAAAGCATAGCCACACGTCTAGAATTTGAAGGTTATGCGCTTAGTGAATGGGTTAAAAAGACTGAGAATCATGAAGAGTCCATTCTATCCAACTTTGATTTGGACACAAAACCCAGCGATCAATCACCAATTTTGCACTCGTTATTTCAAAACGAATTGGTAAGAAACGAAACGGTTCAGTACCACTTGGCTTTTTCAAAACAACTTGAACAAATGCAAGAGCACATCAACGATTCACTTTCAATCATTGAACTTATCGAAGGTCATAAGGAGTTGTTGGATGAGTCAAAGGCATACATGGATTGGATGTTCATGTTGTACGAATCAACCTTTGAATCGACCAACAGCGGTTTTGATCATTCTCATGAAATCAAAACCGAACTCGATCGATTAGGCAATGAGATTGCTGTGATGTTTGGGTATTTGCACAGCAACTCATCCAACGATGAAAAAAAAGCGATTTTAACAAAAACAAGACTGAAGCAAGCTCGTCAAGAATTTAGAGGGCTCAAAGTTCGTTATGAAAAGTTAAAGCTAAAAACCAAACTGAAAAAGCATTTACAAACAAAACAACAAGTTCAGGCAATGATTTCAAGCAAGACTCCAAGAACTGAGTACAGCATTCATATTGAAAAACTTAAACTCAACGAAACGAATCAAAAGCAGGCCCGTTTAAAAACATTGAATCAAGTCAAAGATCAACTTAACAAACAAAACAACAAGCTTCTTGAGGTGAAAAACAAGTGGCTCAAACAAGCAAGAATGGATTTACGTTTAGCGGTTCATGATTTTGTGCAAGATTATAAATCAAAACAGGCCAATTTTTATTTTAGTGATGCTGAAAACAATTACCAAGCCTATCTTCGTCATCAGCTCCAGTCTGAAAAAATTGAAGGCGCGGTTAATGAGCAACTTTTAAAATTTGAAGAAACGGTTGCTAGCAATCATTCATTGCTAGAAGGTCAAGCACTTAATCAAATCAAGAATCAAGTGCATGCAAATTACATCGAGGCGATGAAAGAATATAAACAAGAGCTTCTAACATCGTTCGAACAAATCAAGTCCAAGGCACATTCACGGTTGACCAACCATCTCAATCACATCAAAGAGAAAAACAAAGTAAAAAACGAAAGTTTAAGTTTAAAAGCATTGTCGTCATATCAGTTGTTTATGTCTAAATCAGATTCGCTGCAAAAGGCGCCCTACGCACTATTACGAACGGCCATGTTGCACAATGACCGAATAGATCAGGAAGAAAAATCCGACGAACAAAAACTCAATGATAAAAACACACACATGCTACCTTTGCTTGAAAAAGTTGTGCGCCGTCACACTGATTTTAAGCACCGTGATGCCGCCATGATCATGTTGGGAGACTTGTATCTAAAAAATCAAAACAAAGATGCCGCCTTAAAAATTTATCAAGCTTTCATCTCACAATATTCACAAAATCCATCGATCAGACA
>JAYRVV010000364.1:0-2748 GCA_041918415.1 Bdellovibrionota bacterium
CATATTTAGCCGAACTTTCACCACGACGCTTAAACGCTTTAATCAAAAGCGTCGAGTCAACTTGACCTAGCTCAGATGGTGAAAAAGATTTTTTAATTGTATCAATTGCAAACTCAATGGCCTTATCATCCAAATCTTGAGGCATTGTAAAAGAAGGCAATCTTTTCATGGGCTCCTTGACACTTTGTGAAAACGCCATGTCCACATGCAAAACCAAACACACACACATTAAACACAAAAACCGTCTCATCGAATAAACTCCCTGTTGTTGGGTCTATCAATCATTGACCCTTTTCTTCGTTCTCACTCACTTGCCAACTTCATCTGTATGCCAAGCACAGCATGGTGGCTCGCTTGCTTTGATCATTAATCTGACTCAAGACCTAAGCGAGTTAAAAACTATTTTTTCTACGCGCACAAAATATAGAAGGTGCCATAACTTATTTTTGATAAATAAGTCAATCATAAAAACGCTAAGCGACAATTTAATATAGACACAATGCGTATATTTTGATATATATCGAACAGAACTATAATAAATATAAATAAATTCAAATGGTTATGAAACATATCGTCAGCTTTATTTTTTTATACACAGCCAGTCTTTACGCACAGAGCTTAAATTTGATTATCTTTCCAAGCGATCTTGAACAACCCAACACAGGCATCAAAACCATAGATCAAGCAGCCAAAAACAAGCCGGTCAACAACGATGTTTTTTTCTTTGTAGAAACACTGCTCAGTGATTTTGTTACCGAAACATGGGGCAAAAAAGGCGACTGGATTGTGCCTCTGCAATATGCAAACTTAAGGCCAGATCGAAATCAGTTTGAGAACGTCGAAATTGAAAAATCATACCAACGCTTTCGCGTGTGCACCATGCCCAACGAAACCAAGCAAACACATACCCAAGGTGTTGACACATTTCAAACACTAAAAATGATCCGCCCTTTTCTAAACGATCCAACGTTGGAATATATTCCATCTTTAAATATTTACTGTCGATTGATTTTTGGTGACCGGTGGTTTTATACACCAAATGATGTCGGCTCCAAGCGCGCTTTTTCATATGATGATGACTTGGCTATTTTCTCATCATTGTCACAGATCACTCTATTTTACAAAGCTTCTAAACTAATCAAACCCATGTCAAAAGTTGCTGGCATGTCAGAAGTTGCTGGCACATCACAAGTCACAAAATCATGGCTTAAGCGTGCGTTAAACAAAGCACGATCGATTGTGCGTACTTTGCCTTTTATAGGTTTCATCACGTTTCAAGGCCCTCAGGACAACGAATTACTCAACCAAGCAAGTCAGACCGGTTCCGCTTTTCCCGAGATTGAAAAACTAAACCCGGCTCGCTTCAAACCCAAAATGTCCGACATGATTGACCCGATGCCATTGCTTTCTGGGATTTTATACACAAAACCAAGTTTGATGGAAATATCATATTCATCTGTGATTACTCTTTTACCGTATGATGACATGATTGCACTGATTAAAAAATTTTACTTTATATATGGCATGAAAAACGCTTTGGTGGGACAAAAAACACAAATACAAAGTGTGAACGTTTATGAGAACAATCAATTGATTCACAAGACGCTGACATTAACCGACATCTACGGATTGTCCTTACCTTCGGTTATTCGTCAAACCACCATGCCAGCTTTACCCTTATCCATGATGGGGCTTAGGTAGTCGCCCCTGAAGAAATCAGAGATGGGCATCCAACTTGAGTTTGCTATGAAAATAGTAACAAATCATTTGCAAGGTTTTGACTATTTCTTTGTTTAAACTTTGCAAATTCTAGAAGGCCTCAAAAAGTGCCAGATGCGAGGCCGCAGTGAGCGAAAAACCGGAGCATACACGGTTGGTATGTGAGGATTTTGAGCGAACGAGAACAAAGCAGATGGTGCTTTTTCAGGCCCGATTAGGTAAAAACTATTCGCTTTCGTTTTCTTTATAAATGTCAGGGCGATCCACCACTTTAATAAACAGTGAGCATGCACCCCCCGCTTTTTGATTGCCCACCGCCGTGGCAAAAAACCAATTGCTTGAGGCCACCACAGGCACACCCACGGCACTGGCTGATCGAGCCGTTAAGTTTGGTGTACAGCTTGAGCCCCCGGGCACAAACGTTGTGCTGTGAGCAATCAATGTGCTGTTGGATCCCGGTGTAACTGAAGAGCCTGCTGAGTTGAATTGACCGGCTTTCACCTCATATTGAAAATAAACCTGAGTGCCGTCAGGCATCACTCGGCCTAACAAGTTCCAACCCGACTCACCGGATGAAAAAGGTTTTCGACCACCTGTGTCCGTGCTGGTGGGTACAGCGCCCGATGGATTGGCAGCAACCGAAACATAAGACGAGCTTTCTGAAAAATAAGTTTCTTCAAAAAGTGCTATGGCGCCCAAACTACCAACAGCTTCGGATGTCCTTGATTTACGCACATACTTGCCATACATGGGACCAGCGATCGCAGCCAAAATACCAATGATGGCCACAACGGTTAACAATTCAACCAAAGAAAAACCTTTTTTATTCATACATTCTCCTAAAATTATTCATACAACAAATCATCATTTCACAACACTTTTTTAACTTGTAAAAATAAATGGGAACCTCACCGGAACTTCTCCACCCTTTGGTTTTGGAAAAACCCATGCTCTTGCTTTTTCCAACACGCAGGCTTCCATTGTTTTGTCGCGTGTTGAATTTTCAACAATTTGCAAATTTTTGGGTCG
>JAYRVV010000365.1:0-5921 GCA_041918415.1 Bdellovibrionota bacterium
AGTCCATTGAGGACGATTTGGCCGAAGGTAACGAAGCAGATGGTACTTTTTCAGGCTCGACTAATTCATGCACCTGAGGTATCTCTGGTGCATCATGCATGCAAAATTGTATCAGCTCATTCAAACCATTGTCTTTTTGTTTTTTATATTTGTTTTACCGACTTTGCTATTTGATAAAACATCATTGCTTGCAACCTGGCCTTTTTTAGCAAGCATAGCATCAGGATTTGTGTTAAGTCTTTCTCAACCACCCGTTCGTTTTTTCTCAAAAAATCCAAATGATCAACATGATCGACACAGCGTCACTCTTTTGATGGCTTCAGGCATTTTAATATTTCTAATTCCTGCACTTGAATTTCTTATTTTAAACAAAAGCCCAGCCTGCGTTTGTAACTGGATAAGCATTTTGGGTTTAAGCATGGCCATTGGCGGACTTGCTTTTAGAGTCTATGCCATTTACGTTTTAGGAAAATTTTTTACTTCCAGCGTGCAAATCCAAAATGATCATCGCCTGATCGAACACGGACCTTACAAATATTTACGTCACCCAAGCTACACAGGTGCACTGGTGATGGCCTTGGGTGTTTCTTTCATGCTTCGAAGTTATGCAGGGCTTTTGTTTTGTGTGTTTGGCTTTTTCCCAACGTACATGTATCGCATCCATGCTGAAGAAATCGCGCTATCAAGCAAGCTGGGGGATGTGTATCAAGCCTATCAATCACGCACCAAAAAGCTCATCCCATTCATTTATTAAAGATTCATAATTTGCTCTAAAACTTGTTTTTAAAGCCAAATCGTTCATCATGATTTAAACGGATATTTTTAAGGGAGCAGATCATGAAAAAAGCAATTTTAGGTTTATTATTGGTGGCGTCTCATTCATTTGCCACGGGACTATCCAAATCGGTGCTCATTGGCCCCAAAGCCATTGGCATGGGAGGCGCATTTGTCGCTGTGGCCGATGACCCAACGGCCGTGTTTCACAACCCCGCAGGTATCACGCAATTAGAGGGCCATGATTTTTTTGTGGGCGTCGATGGTTTAATCACGGACTTAAGCTACACACCGCCCAGTGCGAGTGAAGAAAGCGCCACCACCGAAGTGCTTCCTGTTCCAAGCTTTGCCTATGTCACCAACATTGCCAAGCCCGTTTGGCTGGGATTGGGTTTGTTTTTTCCACACGGCAATGGAGGCAAATTCAGCTCGGCATCTTCCGTCATCACCAATCCCAATGAAGGACGCATATACTCGATGGAAATAAGCCCAACGGTGGCCTTTGAACCCCTGAAGGGTATCAGCATCGGCGCTGGATTTCGAGCCGTTCGGATTTCTTCTTCCATCAAAGGACAATTTTTTATCAATCCAGTATCAAGCTCATTGGATGTGATTGACGATTTGGATGTAAAAGGTTGGGGCTATGGTTTTAGCGGTGGATTAAGGGTTTCACCCATCAAGCAATTTGCTTTTGGCGCATCTTATCGTTCAAAGGTGAGCGCTACGCTTAATGGTGATGTTCAACTGGCCAGCACTGGAACCACCGAGCTTGAAGGTTCTTTAAAGCAAAATTTACCCAGCAACATTCAAGCGGGTTTTGCTTACTACCCATGTGATCATGCAACTTTGGCCATTTCGTATCAATATGAACAAAACTCACAAATCGAAAAATTTGAAGGCAGCGTGGCCGGTCAAGCCATTACTCCTATTGATCAAAACTGGTCTGACTCAAGCACGATTCACATCGGCGGCGAGCTTTGGAACAAGGAGAAAAACTACGGTCTTCGTTTAGGCTATGCCAAAGATTTGGATGAATCCATCCCCGACACAGCCATGACCCGCATCGTGGGAGACATCGCCGCTCATGAGGTTTCCGCAGGCTTAATGCATAAAACCAATCAATTTGAATTTGGCCTAACCTGGAACGCAAGGTTTGGAGAGCGTGATATTCCCTTAACTTTAACAAACCCAGGACCAGGAAACTACAGCGCGTTTGTGCAAAACATCTCGCTTGGCGTGAATGTTAATTTGTAATCATGAGCGAACGCTTGGCCATACTGGGTGGCTCGCCCGTGCGAAGCCAAATGTTGCCCTATGTGCGGCATGAAATTCTAAGCGAAGATATTGAAGCTGTCGTGGCTTCGCTTAAATCGGGCTGGCTCACCACAGGTCCAGGCGTGAGGGCCTTTGAAGCAGCCTTTGAAAAAAAATTTGATAACCATTTTGCCTGCGCGGTAAGCAGCGGCACTGCGGCCCTGCATTTGGCTTTGGAATGTTTAGATCTTGAAAAATCCAGTGAGGTGCTGGTTCCGGCCATCACGTTTATCGCCAGTGCCAATGCCATTTTATATGCCGGGTTAACGCCTGTGTTTGTTGATGTTGATCCACAAACCTTGCTGATGGATTTAAACGACCTTGAGCGAAAAATAAGCTCAAAGAGCAAAGCGGTTATTTCAGTCGATTATGCAGGCCAGTCTCTTGACTACACAAACTTAAAAAAAATATGCGAAGATAACTCTCTCACGTTGATTGCTGACGCCTGTCATTCATTGGGGGCTTTTTACAACAACGAGCCTGTGGGTACATTGGCCGACTTAACTGCCTTTAGTTTTCACGCGGCAAAATCTGTGGCCTGCGGGGAAGGTGGCCTGCTGTTAACCAAAAATGTATCTTGGGCCAAAAAAATCAAAACACTTCGCCACCATGGCATCAACGTTGATCATCACGACCGTCTCAAATTAAGTCAGTGGACTTTCGATCAAGAGTGCCTTGGTTACAACTATCGTTTAACTGACATGCAATGTGCCTTGGGTTTAAGCCAACTCAGACGACTCGACGACAATGTTAAAAGGCGAAAACAAATTTGCCAAACCTATGATGCGTTTTTTAAAAGCAAAACTTGGCCGATAGTCCCACTCAAACAATTTCATGCCAGCGCACATCATCTTTACACAATTGTTCTAGATCACCTCAAAATACATCGTGATCAAATATTTGAAGCTTTTCGAAAAGAAAACATTGGGGTTATTGTAACCTACGCCCCCGTTTACAACATGACGTATTACCAAAATCGTTTTCCTTCAAAAAATCATGCTTGTCCTCAGGCCGACAGTGTTTCAAAAAAGATTCTCAATTTGCCTTTGTTTGCATCGATGACTGAAAATGATGTACAAGATGTGCTTCATGCCTCAAACAAAATCTTTGACCACTTTTTTACCTAAACCCCGCGTTCTTTTCTTTAATAGTTTAAATGAAAACTATGGTTCAACTTATCGATTGCGCTTGTTTCAAGAAGGTCTTTTGGATCGTGGCTTTAGTGTTTCATCAATCGAATGCCCCAATCATTTTTTTTTAAAATTCATTTACACATTTAAAATATTATTTCGTTCGTTTGATTTATTGTTTATTCAAAAATTCAACCCTTTCACAATTATGGCCCTTGTTTTTGCTAAACTCAAAGGCCAAAAGGTTATGGCCGATTTTGATGACCTTGATCAAACGTATCAGCCAAACTTTATTTTTCGTTCAATCACAAAACTATGCGAACACATGGGACCGAGATTGGTGGATGCTTTAACCACGCACAATGATTTTTTGTTTCAAAACACAGTTCATTCAAACAAGCATTTGATTCACCAGGGATTTAAGTCGTTTTCTATAACAATAGAACCTTCAAGCTTAAAAAAAGAGATTGGATTCATTGAGGATTGGTCCGTGCTGGGCATTGTACTTACCCTCACGCATGGAGGCTTAAAAGGGTTTCAAGAGATTTTGTCTGCATTTGAAAAAGTGGTTCAAATCAAGCCATGCTATTTTCTCATTGTGGGCGGTGGCCCTCAACACGATTGGGTGTCAAATCTTATAGAGCAAAAAAAACTTCAACCTTATATAAAAATTACAGGCCTCATTGATCACTCAAAAGTATGCAATTACATTAATCTTATGGATGTGTGTTTGGTGTACATGGAACCGTCACTTGGATCTGACGCACGTGTTTCTCTTAAAACCATAGAATACCTCGCTTTCAATAAAACAGTGGTTGGCCACTTAGAAGGCACCAGCGCCAAGCTTTTTAATGATCTTATCATCCAAACCAGCCCAAATGATTTTCATAAAAACATTCTAAATGCACTGAAACATATAAAAACAAATAATTTTTCAGATCGACTTAAGCCCTACACACAAAGCAACATTGCTTTAAATCTAGAAAAAGCTATTTTAAGCATGTTTTAATTAGTATTTGATATACAATGATTTATTTGTTATCATGCAAACATGAAAACACAGGCTTTAGCAACAAAATTACCTCTTGATCTAAAACGAAATTTAGACTGGGTTTGTGAAAAATTGGGCTTAAAAAAAAACCATGTTATTGAAATGGCTTTAAGAGAAAAACTTGAAGATTTGATTGATGCACATGATTTGAAAACTTCCATACGCCAGGCAACGGGTTATCACGATTGGAATGATTTTAAACCAAATCGTAAAAAAAGCAGATGACATATCGAATTTTGTTTGAAACACGCGCCAAGAGAGAGTTTCTAAAATTGCCCCATGAAATACAAGAAATATTTAGTGATGTCATCGATGATCTAGCAAAAAATCCAAGACCATTGGGTGTTAAAAAACTTTCGGGAATGGATGGGTATCGACTTCGAAAAGGAAATTATCGCATGTTGTTTATCATTGATGATCTTAAAAGAGAGTTAACCGTCTATGCCATTGGGCATCGAAAAGACATTTATCGCTAATTCTTGGCCAATTTATAGAAAAAAGATATTGTTTCAATCTCATGAGCAGCGCGGTTTTAACCAGTCGAGTTGATATTAATGTGGGTTATTCTTGCAATGAGCGTTGCAAGTTTTGCTATTACATTCAAACCCTTAAAGATACGAACAAAGAAAAAGACTTAAGCACACAAGAAGTCAAAGATCGTATCCGATACATCCATTCCAAGGGCATTGAAACATTGGAGTTTACGGGAGGAGAGCCCACCATCCGTAGCGATTTGATTGAGCTTGTTACGTTTGCAAAAAAACTGGGTTTTAAAAGCATCAGCATAATCACCAACGGTTTACGCATGGCAAACCCTGACTATGCCAAGGCCTGTGTGGAGGCTGGCATCGATGATTATTTAATTTCGATTCATGGCCACAACAAAGAAGTTCACGATCGCGTAACCGAAATTCCTGGCAGTTTTGATAAAGCCATGATGTGCGTGAAAAATCTAAATGCACATCCGGTTAAAGTTCGCGCCAATTGTGTGATTTCGGGTATTAATTACAAAGGCGCGAAAGACACGCTGGCCTTGTATCATTCGCTGGGTTTACAAACCGCCAATTTTATTTTGTTTAATCCCATTGTTGAGGCCGATTGGCGAAGCGCCCCTGAGTTAAACATTGCCTACAGCGAAGCTGCGCCTTTTATCAAAGAAGCCATTGATGGATACAAGGATAAGATCAAAAAAATAACGGTTCGTTACATTCCGTTGTGTCTGATGCAAGGCTATGAATCTTATGTGACCAACATGCCTCAAATTCAGTACGATCCTGATGAGTGGGATTACATGATCCGCACAACGATTCGTGAGGGTAAAATCATCACCACATTGGCTTTATGGATCGGGCTTTTGCTCAATCCCTTCAAAAAGCGTTTATTTGAGCGTGGCTGGAACGTCTACAAACATGAAAGCATAAAATATTTTTTGCAAATCAAAAATAAAATTTATGGTAAGGCTTGTCACAGCTGTAGTTACAAGGGTGTGTGTGACGGTGTGTGGAGAAAATATGCGCAGTGGAAGGGCTTTGATGAGCTTCACCCCATCCCCGGCCCCAAACTCACCGACCCCGCCCATTTTTTAAACCTCAACAAAAACTACAAAACCGCCGCTTGATGAAAAAAATGAAGGACATTCATTTCCAACAAGG
>JAYRVV010000366.1:0-3619 GCA_041918415.1 Bdellovibrionota bacterium
AATACCCAGTTTTAATGCTTGCTCCAACGCTTCCAGATCATCTTTAAAATCATATTTTTGTCGAAGTTTAGCAGGTATGCCGATGCCCATATCTAAAATTCCAAAGTGCATTTCATTTTGAAATTTACCCGCATACAAATAATACCTCTCAGAGGTAGAATGATCTACTGTGTTTACCATGAGTTCATTTAAAATTAAACGTATGGCAAATTGCAATTCATCCGAAAGATAGTCTTTCCAGGATTGAATGACTCGATCGGGAAAGCTCGGATCTATGCCATGTACGTGACCTTCCAAAAGACTGTCATCGATCCTGTGGTTAAAGAGTTTGGGCTTTGGTAACGTTGAATGAGAAGAAATGTTGATCAGAACTTGCAACACCGGATAAACCTTAAATACAGATTTGATAAATACCAACTTGGCTTTGGTTTTTTGTTCGATTAGACTGTCGGCCAAACACGCCAAAATTCCAAACCCTGCGGGTGTGATTGTTGTTACATTTTGCATGCTGATGCGTAGCACTCGCTCACCCCTAATGGTTTGAAAAGTCTTCAAAAACGTATCGATTCGACTGTCACTTATTTCACTTGGAAATACAATTTGCATACGCGCTCAAATATATAGGCGCAAAATCAAATTATTTCAAATATTTTAATAATCAATTAATAATATGTATATGATATTGTTATATAAATAATGCTTAAAATATACAAAATAAGAAATTAAGATAAATAACTCATACAAATGATTTAAGTATCTGGAATTACAAAATAAATTCAAATATTTTCCCTACAAACTGGAATTATTCAGTGCTTCGAGTTTGTCTACGAACTTTCGTGCAAAACACTCAAACGTCTGTTGGAAATCTTAGGCGCTCAAACCACCACGCCCAGGAACGTATTCAAAGCAGCTTACAGTATGGCTTGATTGAAAAATAAAAATGTTTGGATCGATATCATTGAAGATCGAAATAAAACCTCTCATACATACGATAAAAAAATGGCACGAGAGATGATTTCAAAGATCAAAACAGATAATTGTCAGGCCTTTAGGGCTCTCGTGGATGAAATTAAGCAAAATATTGCGAAGATATAAATGCCAAAATGATAAGCACTCACTAAGCCTTATTCATAAATAGTCGCCCCTGAAGAAATCAGAGATAGGCTTCTATCTTGAGGGAGTTTAGAAATGAGTGATAAATAATTTGCAAGGTTTTGACAATTTCTTGTTTAAACCTTGCAAATTCAAGAGGGCCTCAAAAAGTGCCAGATGCGAGGCTTTGAAACCAAATCGCCCGGAGGTGGACTTCTAGTCCATTGAGGACGATTTGGTTGAAGATAACGAAGCAGATGGTACTTTTTCAGGCCCGATTAAATATCAAAAATGACTTTGATTGATCTTGGTTTTACAACAAGCAACAAAATACTTCCTTAAAGAACGCTTGACTTATCAATGGGGCAGCACACCTACGATTTACTTCTAAAACGTGCTTGTCTTTCAGCGTTGCTGAGCGTTCGCCCCTTACGGGGTCTTCCGACAATTTGAACTTTGCAAAATGCAGGATTTTTAAACACCGATTGCCTAGCAGCCAAATCGAAGACCGCATAAGCCATCACACACAGTACATAATGATAACTTTTTTTAGATCGAAGCCTATATGGAATTTTCACACATACAGTCTGATTGCTTGGATTCATCACGATTGCTTTATGTGTTGATTTAGAAAGAATGATTTTTCGTTTGAGCAATGGACCGGAATACTTACAAACGACATTATTGTATTTACACAACTTTTTTAAATTCAACACGACATCGCCCTGATTTTGAACGAACGATCCATAAGTGACCTGTGGGTAGAATAAAGGTGATGCCATAATATTTGTTATTATAACAAATATATAGTAATATTTCAAGGTTATGGATAATGCTGATTTTCAAAAACTACTTGGTATCTGTCAAAAGTTAGAAACAACCTACAACCATCAAATCATCTTCATCGGTGGCATTGCCGTTTATTTACATCTTACAAAATATGAAAAATTGAGTATTTTGGCTGAAACAACCCATGATGCGGATTTTTACATTTCAATTTCAGCCATGTCAGATTTACGTGACGATGAGGAAATTACACCTAACCTAAGGCTTTCCAAACATCAAATCATCAAAGAAGGATTTGAATTTGATATCTACACCGAGCACCATTCAAAACTCATTGTACCTTTTGCCGATGTGTATGCTAAAGCCACCCGTCATGATGACTACTTGATTGCATGCTTAGAACATTTGTTGTCCTTAAAATTAGAAGCTTATCACAACCGACGTCACAGCCAAAAAGGACTCAAAGATGCAAAGGATATCTTGCGGATTGCACTGTGTGCCAACCAAAGCACTTTTAAAGTTAAGGAATACGCAAAATTTCAAATGCCTTATCACCCTCAACTGCTTCAAGAAATATTTAAGGGGCCAGCAAGCATTCAATTGAGCATGGGCAATGCACACCAGGCCAAAACATTTCGCGCTTCACTTGGCACACTCATCGAAAAAATTTAAAAAAATCTCTTAGCTTTTGTTTTTGATCAACTGCGCTTGACGCGCTTTAAGCTCAATTTCTTTGCCACTGTCGATGGGCTCATACAATGAAAGATCACCAAGCTCTTTGGGTAAGCACGCCATGTTGGTGGTTTGATCAACATGATCGTGCGCATATTGATAACCTTCACCATAATGAAGATCTTTCATGACTTGGGTGTGTGCATTTCTTAAATGAAGCGGAACCGGATACACCTTGCCCTGTGAAATAATCTTTTTAGCCTTTTGATCAGCCTTGTAAGCCGCGTTTGATTTGGGTGAAAGCGACAAATACGCCACCAACTGTGTTAGGGCCACCGAGCATTCAGGCATACCCAAAAAATGAACCGTCTCCTTACAAGCCACAGCCAACATCAAGGCCTGTGGGTTGGCGTTTCCAATGTCTTCACTTGCAAAACGAATCAACCGTCGAACAATGTATTTTGGATCTTCCCCGCTTTCCAACATGCGTATCAGCCAATAAATGCCTGCATCGGCATCTGAGTTTCGAATGCTTTTGTGAAGCGCTGAAATCAGGTTGTAGTGTTCTTCTCCTTGCTTGTCATAGTGAAATGAAATTTTTTTAAGCAGGTCCTTAGCGCTGTCCAAGGATATGGGCGAATGAAGATCTTGAGAAAGCATTTCAAGTGTGTTGAGCGCCATGCGTGCATCACCGCTGGACACTTGGGAAATAAGTGTCAGCACATCTTCATTAAAATAATTTTGAGATTTTTTTAAAATGAGATCTTGGTCAAGCGCACGTACTAAAATTTTCTTAATAACTTCTTCGCTCAATGGATTTAACACCAACACTTTCACTCGAGATAACAAAGCGCCAATCACTTCAAACGATGGGTTTTCTGTGGTGGCACCCACTAAAATCACTTCTCCTTTTTCAACAAAAGGCAAAAACGCATCTTGTTGTGACTTGTTGAATCGATGAATTTCATCCACGAACATGAGCGTTGAGTTCCCACGAGTTTTAAAAACCGTGCGAGCTTGATCCATGGTTTTTTTGATTTCCAAAATGCTTGAAAGAACCGCCGAGAAT
>JAYRVV010000367.1:0-2761 GCA_041918415.1 Bdellovibrionota bacterium
CAGCCACAAGCAACCAACGAATGCCCAAAGCTTCAGATCTGGAAGGCCTAACTTCAACAGGAACCTGATAGTTGGCACCGCCAACACGACGGCTTTTGGTTTCCACAACAGGTTTGACGTTATCGAGCGCTTTTTTCAAAATCTTGATTGGATCATCTTTCATTTTTTGGGCAACGATATCCAAAGCATCGTACACAATGCCTTGAGCAACAGCTTTTTTACCGCTTTTCATGCACGAATGAATGATTCTGGTGATAATTTTCTCTCCAAATTTATGATCAGGAGAAACCGTACGAATTTTTGCGCTTTGACGACGACTCATGACTTACCCTTTCTTTGTTCCGTATTTTGAACGGCTTCTTTTTCTGTTTTGTACCCCACCTGTGTCCAATGATCCTCTGACAATGTGATACCTTACACCTGGTAAATCCTTCACACGACCCCCACGCACCAACACAACGGAGTGTTCTTGTAAATTGTGACCTTCACCGGGGATGTAGGCTGTGATGTCCACACCGTTGGTTAAGCGAACACGCGCTACTTTTCTAAGTGCTGAGTTGGGTTTTTTAGGGGTTACGGTGTAGACCCTCGTGCACACCCCACGTTTTTGGGGGCAGTTTTTCAATGCAGGAGATTTGCTCTTGCTGACTTGCTTGACTCTGTTCTTTCGAACCAATTGGTTAATCGTTGGCATAGTTACTCCAAAAAAAGCGATGAATTGTTTTAAAACATTTTAATTCAAGAAATTAAATCACTTATCCAATACCTTCCGGTGGCTAGGCTTTGCTGGTAAGTGTTTTCTTAAATCTACTGAGAGAATCGCCACTCTCAAAATGATTAAACTTTTAGGTTTGCCTAAAGTTAAAAACCGGTGAGTAATAGTTGTTTTTTATACACTCGTCAAGAACTAATTCTGACTTTTTGGACCTAATTCCTGCGTGTATTTTACAAACGCCCACAGCCTCTTTGTGAAGGCAGGCTTTAGGTCTGGACGTCTTTACGCGCACACCAAAACCATGGGGACAATCCCCACCAAAGAAAGCACAAAACCTTGGGGACAGACCCCTCGCCATTGATGCCAATTAAGATGCACATCAATCGATCGATATCAAAAATCCCTTTAATATGAATAAGATAAATCAAAAAAACCGTCATTGGCCTTGTTTAAGCCCTTGATTTCATCATAAGCGGCTTATGATGAAATCATTAAATCAAGCCATCAAAAAGTACCTGGTGCCATTGGCCAAAGCTGATTTAAATTATTTTTAAACCAACGGGGGCAATCCCTACACTTTTTCTGTAAAGCAACTTACGCATAAGTCATCGAATAATAACTTTTTTTCATATTTGAATTTATCGCACGCTTAACGAAGAATTGCTTGATACAATGGATCAAAAGATACAATATGATTCACTCAAACCCCCACGAAAGACAGAACATGAAAACAATCATCGACATTCTCATGCATGAACATGAAATCATCCTCAAGGGACTTCATTTATTGGAACAAATGAACAACCATTCAATGACAAACCCACATTCGCTTCAAACGGGACTTTCCTTTATAAAAACGTTTGTCGATGAGATACACCATTTTAAAGAAGAAGAGCTTTTGTTTAAAGCCCTTGAAAACATCGGCTTTCCAAAAGATCAAGGTCCAATTGGCATGATGCTTTATGAGCACAACGAAGGCAGACAAATCGTTCAAGCTTTGCAAAAATACGTCGATTTACAATCCTTCTCCCAGCAAAACCAACTTGAGAGTCAAAACCATTTTCAAGCCTTCATCTCACTGCTTCGTGAGCACATCGAAAAAGAAAACAACATTCTTTACCCCATGGCGCTTTCACAATTAAGTGAAGCTTCACTCAAAGAACTATTTGATCAGTGCATGGCCTTTGAAACCAAAAACGCACACAAGCGAACTCAAACATTGGATGCATTTTTTAATCTAGTCGAACCTGAAAAAGTGCCATCTGCTTCGTTACACTCAGCCAAATCATCCTCAAGGGACTAGAAAGGCCACCTCCGGGCGATTTGGCATTGGCGCCTCGCATCTGGTACTTTTTGAGGCCCTCTAGAATTTGTCTCTCTATTCTCCTGAAACTCAAGATGGAAGCCTATTGCTGATTTCTTCAGGAACAACTAGAGTTGAATTTAAAAAATTAGAGAAAGAAAAGGCAAAAAGCCTTCTCTTTCTCCATTCAAGATTTTATTGGGCAGGTTTCAGTTCAACCTCTCGTTGATCTTGAGGATGATTGACAAGATCATCTCCTACCTCGTCCGATTCACCTGAGTTAAACGTTGAGACATTATCGTCTTTTACGCTTAAACCCATGTTTCGATAAAATGAAATGCCGGTGCCAGCTGGAATCAGTCGGCCCATCACCAAGTTTTCTTTCAATCCCCTGAGATGATCCACACTGCCGTTGATGGCCGCCTCTGTGAACACCTTGGTTGTTTCCTGGAATGACGCCGCTGAAATAAAGCTTTCGGTTGAAAGCGAAGCTTTCGTGATACCCAAAAGCAAGGGCTCAGCTGATGCCGGTTTTTTCTTTTCTTTTAACACTTTGTTGTTTTCCTCGGTGAATATGGCTTTATTGACTTCTTCACCACCTAAAAATGCCGTATCACCTGGATCAATCACTTTAACCTTGCGAAGCATTTGTCTGACAATCGTTTCAATGTGCTTGTCATTGATTTTCACACCTTGCAAACGATAAACTTCTTGCACTTCATCCACAAGGTACTTGGCCAAAG